>JAZFRU010000001.1:0-20459 GCA_036445815.1 Acidobacteriota bacterium
GAAACCTGCTCTTCGCCTGCTTTTTCTATATGCACTAGTTCAGCCAGTAATATGCATTAGTACTCTACTGCAGCGTCGAGATCATCCGGCCTGACGGTGTTGCGCTCGATCAATCTCCTCAGCGTACTTCACAGTACGCCTGCGGCGCCCTCCCTTCGCGCGCCTAGTCACGCCGGCGCCTTCGCCGCTTCGTGACGAGAACCTATGTTCAGCCCGGGCTTTGCTTCCACAAATATTAATGAGAAATGCAGACCTTTCTTACTGCAAAAAAGAAAAAAGAGCGATAGACTCGGAAAACTAATTAGGAGGTTCCATGAACATTGATTCGTCCCCTTTCAAATCGATCAGCTGGTGTATGACTCTGGTTGCGACGTTAGTTCTTGCCAACATGCAGTTGGCGGCCCAGCAGGTGCCGCCTGAGGTGGCCAAATGGGGCTATGCGGACACCCTCTTTGTCAACGGCAAGGTGGTGAGCATGGACGATGCGTCGACCTCCTCCGAGGTCGGGAACGTGTACCAGGCGATTGCCGTCAAAGACGACAAGATCGTGAGACTGGGAACCGATGCGGAGGTTCGAGCCCTGGCGGGACCCGAGACTCAGGAGTTCGACCTGAAGGGCAGAACCCTGATGCCGGGCATTGTTGAGCCTCACAGTCATATCTACGGTCGTGCAACTCAGTTTCTGGATCGGTTCGGCTTTAAATATCCTCCCGATGGCATTGTCGTCAGGGCCCAGGCGGATCGAGACCTGGAGAAGACGCAAGCCATCATGCGAGACACCATCCAGGAAGCGGTCAAGAAGGTGAAACCCGGCCAGTGGGTGGTCTTGCAAATGCAGCCTCATCCCGAAGCCCCTGCCGATCTGGGTCTGTGGGGAATGACACGGCGTTTGACCAACCGGAGGACTCTGGATGTCTGGGCCCCGGAAAACCCCGTCTTGATGAGACCCGGGTTAAGAGGCAACGTCAATTCGAAGGCCCTGGAGATCCTGGACGACTTTTTACCGGGATACTCCGCTTCCATCCAGGAGACCATGCATGGCGACGTCATTCATGAGGACATCCCTGAACTCGGCTGGATCGGAAGCCAGGAGATGGCCGTCATCACCTGGGAACTTTTCCTCGAAAAGGTCCCGCTCACCATTTTGGCTCAAGCCCTCAAGCTGTCAGCGGAGGATTTTGCGGCCAAGGGAGTGACCACCTTTTCCACCCGTCTTCCCTTCCCGAAGGTGATGAGCGGATATGCCACTTTGGCTGGAGTCGGCCAGATGCCCATTCGCCTGGATGCCCACTACGAAGTTCATCGCATGCCTACGGATCCTCAGCAGACCCGTCAAATGTACCGCCGGACCGGGGTACTCCAGGGAATCGGCAACGACTACTTCTGGATCGACGGGGTCGCTTCGGAGCGGTGGGATTCCCTTTATCCCGAATCCTGTACCGGGGCGGATACGGTAGCCCCTCCCCATATCAAGGCTCGTGAAGTCTGCCCTCAACCCGGGGAACTGCCCTGGGATGTACTGGAAAATGCACTGAAGGCCGGTTGGCGGCTGGCTGGAGTGCACATCTGTGGGAGTGAAAGTGCTCGTGCCTTCTTCAGAATGATCGATCGGGCCCGTGAAGCCAACGGCATGACCATGGAAGAGATACGACAGATGAAGATGACGGGTGAGCATTGCGATCTGATTGGAAAGTCTCCGGAGATGATCCAGAATTTGAAGGATTACGGAATCATGCTCAGTTGCGGTCCCGATATCATTGCCCGGGAAGCCCCAAAGTGGATCGCAGACTATGGTCCCCAGATGAATGACTTTTTTCTTCCCTTCAAGACCTGGATTGAATCGGATGTCCAGCTGGTGGGACAGCACTGGGGATCCGGTGCCGACCGGGTTGGAGCCAGTGATTTCCGACCCCCATTTTATCAGCCCTGGATTTCTGTGACTCGCAGGTTCGACGGACAGGTGTGGCAGCCAGACGAGCGCATTGATCGGGTACGTGCCATGAAGATGTTCACGCGATGGGCGGCTGACTATGTTCGAAAACCGGATATGGTCGGTTCGCTGGAAGTCGGCAAGTTCGCTGATTTGCTGATTATTGATCGCGACTACTTCACCGTTCCGGTGGATGACATTCTCAAGGTTCACCCTCTGATGACCATGGTCGGCGGTAAGATGGTCGTGCTCAACCACACTCTGGCCAGTGACTTTGGAGTGGATGCAGTCGGACCCGATTACAGCTTCAAGGATGAAGATGTGGAACACATCGGGAAATCGCTGGTGGAAATCGCGCGGATATTCGAGGGACGCGACTAGCCGGGTAGGGGACGAGTAGCCGTGCGTCCCTACTAAGCCCTACGCCCACAAGACCATCTTTAGGTGTGGCAAGTTCTGTGTAGCAGCCGCTCTATGAGCGGCTTCCGGATTCGGCGCACTGAGGCGCCTCCCACATTCCAGACCAACGGAAAACATATGTTAGCTGGGATCGGATGGAAGAGAAAAGAAAAGAGTGTTCTTCTCTGTGTCTCCGTGTCTCTGTGGTGAAAACCCTGTGCCTCAGTGGTGAGGGCTACTCCCGAATCTGGCCGGCCCCGTGGATCACGAATTTTTCTGCGACCAGGCTTTCCAGACCCATCGGTCCGTAAGCGTGAAGCTTGCTGGTGCTGATTCCAATCTCAGCTCCCAATCCCAGTTCGCCTCCATCGGAGAAGCGGGTCGAGGCATTCACCATCACCACCGAGGAATTGACCCGGTCCAGAAATTCCTGGGCCACGGTGGAGTTCTCGGTCACGATGGCCTCGGTATGGCAGGAACCATACTGGTCAATGTGAGCAATGGCCTGCTCCAGTCCGGAAACGACACGCACCGCCAGGATGAGATCCAGATACTCCGCGTAATAGTCTTCTTCGGTGGCCTCCTTGATGTCGGGAAGGATCTCTCGACTTGGGCCGTCGCCTCGAAGTTCCACGTCTGCGGGTTTGAGTTTCTCGAAGAGGGCGGGCAGGAAGGTGGAGGCCACCTTCTGGTGCACCAGTAGCGTCTCGAGGGAATTGCAGACAGCGGGACGGGAAACCTTGGCATTCTCGGTGATCGCTGCGGCCATTTCGAGGTCGGCTGCTTCGTCCACATAGATGTGGCACACGCCTTTGTAGTGCTTGATGACGGGTATGCGGCTGTTCTCCGTGACAAAGCGAATCAGGGGTTCGCCTCCCCGGGGTATGATGACGTCCACGGTGTCTTCCTGTTTGAGCAGCACGGACACCGCCTCACGACGGGTCGAGTCGACAAACTGACAGGTCCCTTCCAGTCCCAGGGGAGTCAGTACCGTGGAGATGGTCTTGACCAGGGCGCGGTTGGAGTGAATGGCTTCCGATCCACCCTTGAGTACCGTCGAGTTGCCGGCCTTGAAGCAAAGAGCAAAGGCATCGATGGTGACGTTGGGCCGGGCCTCATAAATGATGCCGATCACACCCAGGGGGATGGTTCGTTTGTCCACCTGCAATCCATTGGGCCGGGTCCACGAACTGCGCACGACTCCCACCGGATCAGGAAGCTGGACCACCTCGGTCAGTCCTTGAATCATACTTGCGATGCGTTTGTCGTCCAGGGCCAGTCGATCCAGCATGGCGCCTGCTGTTCCCTTGGCCCGGGCCGCCTCCAGATCCTTGTGATTGGCTTCCAGGAGCAGGGTCCGGGTCGTTTCGGAACCAAGCAGCTCGGCCAGCTCGAGTAGAAGCTTGTTTTTGGTGTCGGTTGCCTGGTTGGCAAGCCTGCGCCCGGCCGCCCGGGCCACCGAGGTCAGTTCGACAATCTCTTTTTCCAGGACTGCATCCACTGCGGTAGTCATCACATTAATACTGTCGTCTAGTTTATCAGGACCAGGTCGTCTCGATGAACCACTTCGTCGTAGTAAGAGTAGCCGAGCAGCGATTCGATCTCATCACTCTTTCGACCCTGGATCGTCTGAACTTCCCGGGAGCCGTAGTTGCTGAGCCCCCGGGCCACTTCCGTCCCGTCCGGGCCCAGGACCTTGACGGCATTGCCGGATTTGAAGTCCCCGGACACTGCCGTGATGCCGATGGGCAGAAGGCTCTTGTTCTGCTGGACAATGGCCTGGAGAGCCCCGCCGTCCACCGTCACCGACCCTTGAGGGACGAGGGAATGAAGGATCCAATGCTTGCGTGCAGAAAGCCGCTCTTCCTGGGCAAGAAAAAGGGTTCCCTCGTCCTCGCCATCGAGAATCCTCTGGATGATGCCCTTTTTGAGACCGTTGGCGAGAACCGAGGGAAGGCCGTAATGAGCGGCCTTTTGGATCGCCATCAATTTGGATTTCATCCCGCCGGTTGTGATGTGGTTCCCGGCTCCCTGATCCTGGGCATACCGGAAGTGGTCATCAGTGATGCGTTCAATCACGGAGACGGGTTTTTCGTTGTCCTGGACTTCAGCCAGGTCTTTGTCATAGAAGCCTCCCACCGATGAGAGAAGAATTAACAAATCGGCCTGAACCAGAGCAGCCACCTGAGCCGACAGGTTGTCGTTGTCTCCAAACTTGATCTCTTCGACCGCCACCGAATCGTTCTCGTTGACCACCGGGAGAAGGCCCGCCGAGAGCAAGGTTGCAAAGGTGTTCTTGGCGTTGAGGTAGCGTTCACGGTTGCGGACATCGTCCTGGGTGAGCAGGATCTGCGCGGTGTGGTATCCGTGCCGGGAAAAGAGCCGTTCATACATGGCCATCAGTCGACTTTGACCCAGAGCGGCACAGGCCTGCTTCTGGGGGATGGTCTTGTCCTGTTTCTCGAGGCCCATCAGGGGAGCTCCGGCTGCCACAGCTCCGGAGCTGACCAGGACCAACTGGATTTTATCTGCCAGCAGAACAGACAGGTCCGCCACCAGAGTTCCGATGTGATCCTCGTCCAGATGATGGTCCTGATCCACAAGAATGCCCGAACCGACCTTGACCACGATTCGACGAGCGCCGGTGATGGTCTGGCGGGCAGAGCGGATCTTCTCTTCACTACTCATGACAAATCTCTATGATGTAACAACCCATTTTAACAGAAGAAGGGAGCTGGGAGTCGTGAGTCAGGATGAACACTTTCAACTCTTGCACTCCACTTGACCTCAGTTGCAGAGTGGCAAACAATAGACGCCAATCAAGGGAGGCAGTGATGGATAAGTTGGCTGGTAAATTGGTGGCTATAGGGATCGTCGTTCTCTTCTTTCCGGTTTCAGCATGGGGCTGGGAAATGCCTGAACAGGTGAGGACCGACCTGGTTCGTTTTGTGACCGAAGACGGGGTGCAGCTCAATGGGGCGCTCTATCGACCCGACCCTCAGGTCAATCCTGATCCCAAAAGGGCGATTCTGGTGACCCATGGGACGGGAGGAAGCTTCTACGGCAGCATCACGGGGTTTCTTCCGCCCCTGCTGGCGGACAAGGGATATCTGGGGTTGAGCATGAATCGGCGAGACCACGGGCATAACTACTATCGCTCGAATTTCGAAGACGGCCTCAAGGATTTGAAGGCGGGAGTGGATTTCCTTGTCGCCCAGGGAGCCGAAGAGGTTTTTCTGATGGGACACAGCCTGGGGACGACCTTTGTTCCCTATTACATGGCGATGACGGATGATGTCCGCGTCAAGCTGGTGGGGCTGTCAGGAGCCATTGCCGATCTCAGGCAGGCCACGTATGAAACTCACCTGGGTTCCCGGGACAAGTACGACGAGGTGGTCCAGTTGGCCAAGATGAGGCTCGATCAGAGTCGGGGTGACGAGATGTTTCTGATCACCATGTTTGGCAGAACCGAGGCCATGTCCTACCAGACCTTTCTCAACTACCGGGGACCTGATACCAACGCGGTTCCCGTAAATTGGATCCCAGAAATTCAGCGCTCCATTCTCCTGCTGCACAACAGTACCGACAAGTCGGCTCGGGAAGAGTGGCAGGTGGCGCTGCGGAAAGCGGGCGGCGACCGGATGGATTATCGTGAAGTCGATGACCCCGATTCCTCCCATACTGCGAGTCAGGGACACTCCTACTTCGAGGTTGAAGAGGAAGCGGTTCAGCTGGTGGCCCAGTGGTTGGAAGAGAAGAGCTTTCTCCCCAGGTAGGGAGAAAGCGTTCCACGTTCCAGGTCGGCACAATCTTGAAGTGGCTGTAGGGGCGTACGGCCGTACGCCCGCAAGGCCATCGTCATTTTTGGTTAAAATTGGGCGCAACCCGTGCGCCCCTACATTCCCTTTCGTGGAACGTGGAACGTGGAACCTGGAAAGCGCGGATCGAAGATCCGCGCTTCCGCCCCCCCGAAACATTTCCCCTCCTTCTCCGTATTATCTCGTCAGTGAGCAACCTTGAATTCGGTTGGAGGTAACGATGAGAGCCCAGCGAAAAAGATCCATCACATTCCCGGTCCTTTGTTTCCTGCTGATCCACCTGAGTTTCCCGAGCCTCTCCTGGGCCGAAATCGGGGGATCCCCGCTCAGTCAGGAAGATCAAATCATCCATCTACTCAATCGCCTGGGATTTGGGCCCCGGCCTGGAGACGTCGAGAAAGTGACCAAGATGGGGATTCAGGCTTACATCGAGCGCCAACTCCATCCCAGGACCGTCTCTGATGCAGTGGTGGAAAGAAAACTGGCGGCCTTTGAGACCTTGACCATGAGCCCAAAGGAATTGAATGAACTTTATCCGTCGGCCCGGCAGATGAGGCGACTCTCCGATCGGTCGGAATCGACAGACACGGCTCGGACGGATCGGCGCCGTCCCGCCACTCCGGATCGAGAGAAGGAGTCCTCACCGGAAGCCATGAGTCCCGATGAGGCTGAAGAGGTGATCCAGAAGATCCAGAAGGGAACGCGCAGGATTCGACAGGAACTCTCCCAGGCCCGACTGATTCGTGCCGTCGACAGCGAACGCCAGCTGCAGGAGGTGATGGTCGACTTCTGGATGAATCACTTCAACATCTTCATGCCCAAGGGTCTGGATCGGGTGTACACCACCGATTTTGAAGAGAACGTGATCCGCCCGCAGGTGTTCGGAAATTTCGAAGACCTCCTGATGGCGACGGCCAAGAGTCCCGCCATGCTGTTTTACCTGGATAACTGGATCAGTTCGGCTCCGGCGGAAGTAATGGAAGAAAGGATCTCCCAGCTGCGCAGTGCCTTCGGTGGGGGATCGGGACCACGACAGCGAGGAAATCGGATGACCCGCCGGCAACGTGCCATGATCGAAGAAAGGTTCCAGGGTGCCCGGCGCGTCCTGGGGCGCGCCAAAGGCCTCAACGAGAATTACGCCCGAGAACTGATGGAACTGCATACCCTCGGCGTGGATGGCGGATACACCCAGGAAGACGTGATTCAGGTGGCCAGGGCACTTACCGGGTGGACCATCCAGGGGCCTCAACAGGGAGGCGGTTTTCACTTCCAACCGGTTTTGCATGAAGCGGGAGACAAGACCGTACTGGGACACCACCTGGCTTCGGGAGGAATCGAGGAAGGAGAACAAATCATCCGGATACTGGCGCACCATCCTTCCACGGCCCGCTTTATCTCGAGCAAGCTGGTGAGACGGTTTGTTGCAGACGATCCTCCCGATGAGCTGGTCGATGCGGCCAGTCAGACCTTCCTCCGAACCGGCGGAGACATTCGTGAGGTCTTGAAAAGTATTTTCAACCATCCCCTCTTCTTCTCACCTGTTTATCATCAGGCCAAGGTGAAGAAGCCTCTGGAACTGGTGGCCAGTTCACTGCGTTCGGTCAGTGCTCAGGTGAGCCCGACACGCCACCTGGTCAACTTCATGGCGCTGATGGGAGAGGCTCTCTACCTTTGTCAGGCACCCACTGGATTCCCCGATGTGGCTTCCGCCTGGATCAATACCAACACCCTGTTGACGCGCCTGAATTTCTCCCTGGTTCTGGCATCCAGTCGTATCCCTCAGGTTCGAATTGATCTGGATTCGGCGGCTCCCCTGTTTGCACAATTGCGACTTCCTCAGCCGACCGAGGAACAGCTGGAGCAAACCCGAGCACTCCTGAACGAGGCCTCGGTGGACGACTCTCGCCCGGGTCGGGGACGACAGATCCCTCTGAGTCATCCTGTGATCCAGGCCGCCTTTATGCTGGGTTCGCCAAAGTTTCAGAAACGGTAGGTAGCAATGAAAAACACCATTAGCCGAAGAATACTTCTCAAGAACGGCGGGTTAACCATGGTCGGCATGGGGCTGGTCCCCAGTTTTGTTTATCGCACGGCCCTGGCTGCCGCTGAAGACAGTCGTGGCCGAAAGGTTCTGGTCGCAATCTTTCAAAGAGGCGGTGCCGATGGTCTCAACACCGTCGTACCCTTTGGAGAGAAGGAGTATTACCGGAGTCGCCCCAACATCGCCATTTCCGCCCCGTCTTCAAGAGAGGAATCGGCCCTGGACCTGGATGGGTTTTTCGGTTTGCACCCGGCACTGAGGCCTCTGGAGGCTTTGTGGAAGGAGAAGGATCTGGCGATTATCCATGCTTCCGGTTCTCCTCACTCCACCCGTTCTCATTTCGATGCCCAGGATTTCATGGAGACCGCCGCTCCCGGTGAGAAAAGTATCTCCGAGGGATGGCTCAATCGATACCTTCAGGCGAGCGCCCTGGATGATACCGGCGCTTTTCGGGCCGTCAGCATGGGTGCCAGTCTTCCCCGCTCGCTCAGAGGGGGTGCCTCGGCCATCGCGCTGGGAAACATCAGTGAATTTGACCTCAAGGCGGGCCCTGCGCAGGCCCAGGTTCGTTCGGCCTATGAGACGCTCTATGACCAGGAAACCAACTCGCTTCTATCGGGCACCGCCCAGGAGATGTTCGAGGCGATTGATTATCTGAAAAAAGCCAATCCTTCCCAGTATTCTCCTTCTCCGAAGGCGCGCTACCCGCAAGGAAGATTTGGTCAGAATCTGCTTCAGGTGGCACAACTGATCAAGGCGGATATTGGAGTGGAGGTGGCGTTTGTGGATATTGAAGGTTGGGACACTCACGTCAATGAAGGTGGCAGCAATGGCCAGCTGGGCAATCGCCTCCGAGAGTTTGGTCAGGGACTGGCGGCTTTTCACCGAGACCTGGGAGATCGGATGGAAGATGTCATGGTGTTGACCATGTCGGAATTCGGACGCACGGTCCGGGAAAATGGAAACCGGGGAACCGATCACGGTCATGCCAACGTCATGATGCTGATGGGGGGTGGCGTCAAGGGACAACAACTCTACGGCCAGTGGCCGGGGCTGGCCCCCGAGCAGCGCTATGAGGGACGGGATCTGGCTTTGACGACCGACTTTCGTGATGTCTTTGCCGAAGTTTTAAGCCGGCATCTGGGTTCGAAGAATCCCGGCGCAGCATTCCCCGGTTTTGGCGTTGATGAGGGACGCTTCAAGGGGATGCTGTGACCGCGGGTCGAAGACCAGGGGCCGAGGCGCCTCCCACATTCCGGACCCACGTGAAACGTTAAACCTGAAACCTGAAACGCGCTGGTCTCCGACCAGCGTCCGGTCAGCCGGTCGGTTTCTGTTCCCTGTCTTCTCTCTCCTTCCCTTGATACGATGTTCTGGTGAGCATCGCCAAGGTTGTTTGTCTGGACGTGGGCCGAACCCTGCTGGATCTTTCTGACCCGGAGGGCGCCTATGCAGAAATTCTGGAGCGATTCGGTTACTCTTCATCCCGGGAACAGATCTGTTCCTGGATCAGGACATCACAGATCGAGAGTGGTGGAGAGGGCATCAGTCTCACCTCAGAGTTCGTCATCTCCGGCCAGGAGGAACAAGCTCGACGCAAAAAGCTGATTTCCATCTTTCTTCGGGAAGCTGGTGTCCAGAAGCATCTGGAGGAGTGCCAAGAGGAGATCTGGCAATCGTGGTTGAGGGAGCCGGTTTTCCGTCTTTTCCCCGAGACCTCTTCGGTTTTGGCTCGACTCAAGGAAGAGGGTGTGGTCCTGGGGGTCATTTCCAACTGGGAATCCCGGTTATCTGAACTATGCGAGAATTTGGGGATTGGAAAGTATTTCGATTTCTTCGTGGTCTCCGAACTGGAAGGACATGCCAAGCCTTCGCTTCGGCTCTTTGAAATTGCGCTCGAGAAAGCTGGTGTCGACTCAAGTGAGGTCATTCATGTCGGTGATGACCTGATCAAAGATATCGAACCGGCCGAGAAACTCGGGATGCGGAGCGTGTTCATCCGGCGGGACAGCTTGTTAGCGGGGCATCATTCTCCCTGGATCCCCACATTGAGGGGCCTGCTCCCACTGGTGGGTGCCCGGTCCTGGTTGAAGGGGACCGTGACCTCGGGCAAGGGTGACGCGGCCGATTTCACTCAGCTGGCCTGGGTCCGTGAGCAGTTCAAGGGGGCCTTTGGTTTTGAGCCCTATCCGGGCACTCTCAATCTTCTGCTTGACGATCCGACGAGTCTGTCCGCCTGGGCTGAAGTTCGCCAGGGGCCGGGCCAGGTTCTGGAACCCGAGCCGGGATTCTGTGCCGGCCGCTGTTATCCTCTCAGTGTGGAGGGGCAGATTTCCGCGGCGGCGGTTGTCCCCATGGTGTCCTCATATCCGGAAAACGTGGTCGAGATTTTGTCTCCGATGGCCTTGCGGGAGCGACTCGGGCTCAGCGATGGAATGACGGTCACGGTGGCGGTTGATTGACCTGGCTGCTGGCCCCTGGCCAGCACGTTTCACGTTCCACTTTCCACGAAAAGAAATGTAGGGGCGCAAGGCCCAGACTGTCTCAAATCGTTCAGATGGCCAGCCCAGTGTAGCGGCTTTTCGGATTCGGCGCCCTGAGGCGCCTCCCACATTCCGGACGTCCCCTACCCGCCCCATCCAAATCAACTGGGTTTTGAGATGGCCTTGGGCCGTGCGCCCCTACTAGCCCTTTCACACAAGGCATTCTGGATGCACTGATCCTGAGCCCTGAAGGGGCGGAATTCAATAGCCCAGGGCGTAAGCCCTGGGTTGCCTTGGGTTCGCAAAAAAAGGAGCCCTGTAAGGGCGATGTTAGGACCCTTGACGGTGTCCCTACGTCGCCCTTACAGGGCTCTCTCGTTCGCCTTTCTTTCCATTCCCGGGGCTCACGCCCCGGGCTATTTCACATCACCCCTTCGGGGTTCTGGACCCCCTCTATCGACAAGACTTACTTTGCCGCGGTTGCGAACTGAGCCTCTTCAGTCGAACCTTTCAAGGCTGCTGTGGAGGCCTGGCCACCTGAAACGGCGGTCTGGACCTGATCGTAGTAGCCTGCTCCCACGAAGCTCTGGTGCTTTACAGCGCTGAAGCCATGATCTTTTTCCATCTGGAATTCCTGCTCCTGAAGGCGGGCGTAAGCAAGCATGCCCTCATCGCGGTAATTTCGGGCCAGGTCGAACATGCCCGAGTTGAGTGAGTGAAAACCTGCCAGGGTGACGAACTGAAACTTGTAACCCATCCTTCCCAATTCCTGTTGGAACGTTCTGAGGGTGGCATCGTCCAGATGCATCTTCCAGTTGAATGAGGGAGAACAATTGTAGGCGAGTTGTTTCCCCGGGAACCGTTCGTGGATGGCACTGGCAAAGGCTTCGGCCTGCTCCAGATCCGGCTTGGAGGTTTCACACCAGACGACGTCGGCGTAGGGAGCGTAAGCAAGGCCACGACTGATGGCACAATCGATGCCGCCGGTCATCACATGAAAACCTTCAGGTGAGCGCTCTCCCGTCAAGAAAGGCCGGTCGTTGGGATCAATGTCGCTGGTCACCAGTTGGGCTGCATCCGCGTCGGTGCGGGCCACTAGAACGGTGGAAACCCCCATGGTGTCGGCCGCTAGCCGGGCCGAGACCAGTTTCTCGGTGAATTCGCGAGTGGGAACCAGTACCTTGCCGCCCATGTGTCCGCACTTCTTGACCGAGGACAGCTGATCCTCGAAGTGGACTCCTGAGGCACCCGCCGTAATCATGGCTCTCATCAGTTCAAAGGCGTTCAATGTGCCACCAAAACCGCTCTCCGCATCGGCCACGATGGGAGCGAACCAGTGGATTTCGTTCTCGCCCTGCATGTGATGAATCTGGTCGGCACGGGCCAGGGCATTGTTGATTCTCTTGACCAGTTCAGGTGCGCTGTTGGCTGGATAGAGGCTCTGATCTGGGTAGGTCTGGGCCGCACTGTTGGCGTCGGCTGCAACCTGCCATCCACTCAAATAGATGGCCTTCAGGCCACCCTGGATCATCTGTACCGCCTGGTTTCCGGTCTGGGCCCCAAGGGCGTTAATGTAGTCTTCTTGATTCAGTAAGTTCCACAGGCGCTCGGCACCCATGCGAGCCAGGGTGTGCTCAATCTGGACCGATCCGCGCAGCCGAAGCACGTCCTCTGCCGAGTAGGTTCGTTTGATGCCCTCCCAGCGCCGATCGTTTTTCCAGGAATTTTGTAGTGTTTCGATTTCAGGTGTGTTGGACATGGTTTTTATCTTCTCCTCTTAAAGATGATTGTTCTGGACTGGTCTTGGTTGTCATTTCTGAATCAGTCGAGATGCTGGTAAGCGGGCACGGTTAAAAATTCGGTGAACTGATCGTCGGTGACCAACTTTTCGAGCAACTGGCTGGCCGGCTGGTAGCGACCGGCTTGAAAACGATCCGCCCCGACTGTCTCTTTGATGGAGGCAAGGATCTCGGGCACTGTCCGGTTAAAGAGTTCCAGGGTGATAGTCTGTCCGTCACTCAGGGTTCCCTTGTTGTGTAGCCACTGCCAAAGTTGGGCTCGGGATATTTCTGCCGTGGCAGCATCTTCCATCAGGTTGTACAGAGGCACACAGCCGTTGCCGTTCAGCCAGGAAGCCAGGTACTGAATCCCCACATCGATATTGGTGCGCAAGCCGGCTTGGGTGATCTGGCCTTCAGGGACCTTCAGAAGGTCCTCGGCTGTGACCCGGACGTCCTCTCTCTTTCGATCAATCTGGTTGGCTGTTGGCATGTGTTCGTCGAAGATCTTCCTGGCGATGGCTACCAGACCCGGGTGCGCCACCCAGGTGCCGTCGTGTCCATCCTGGACCTCGCGTTCCTTGTCGGCCCGGACCTTGGCCAGGGCTGCGTCATTGGCTTCGGGATCCGCCTTGATGGGGATCTGTGCCGCCATTCCACCCATCGCATGAATTCCCCTCCTGTGACAGGTTTGGATCAGCAGCAGAGAATAGGAACGCATGAAGTGGGTAGTCATGGTGATCTCTGCACGATCGGGCAACAGAAAATCGGAATGATTGCGAAATTTTCGGATCGTACTGAAGATGTAATCCCAGCGGCCGCAGTTCAAACCGGCCGAGTGTTCCTTCAGTTCATAAAGGATCTCGTCCATTTCGAAAGCGGCCAAAATATTCTCAATCAGCACGGTGGCCCGAATCGTTCCTTGAGGTATTCCCAGTTCATCCTGGGCCATGACAAAGACATCGTTCCAGAGGCGCGCTTCCAGGTGATTTTCCAGTTTTGGAAGGTAAAAATACGGGGCTGTCCCCTTGGAAAGGAGTTGGTGGACGTTGTGAAAGAAGTAGAGTCCGAAGTCGAAAAGGGAAGCGGAAATGGGTTGATCGTCCAGCAGGAGGTGCTTTTCTTCCAGATGCCAGCCCCGGGGGCGTACCAGAAGGGTGGCCGTTTCTTGGTTGAGTTGATAGAACTTACCGGCTGGGTTGGTAAAGGTGATACTGCCGTCCACGGCGTCGCGAAGATTGATCTGTCCCTGAAGGGTTCCTTCCCAGGTGGGAGCATGGGAGTCCTCAAAGTCGGCCATGAAGACGTTGGCACCCGAGTTCAGGGCATTGATGATCATTTTTCGATCGACCGGTCCGGTGATTTCTACGCGACGGTTCTCCAGATCGGCAGGAATCGGAGCCACCGTCCATTCCATTTCGCGGATTTTCCGCGTTTCCGGTAAGAAGTCGGGCATTTGATGGGCATCGATCTGAGCTTGCCGCTCCAGACGTAGTTGCAGGAGCGTCCGCCGTCGGTCTCCAAACTCTCGTTCCAGTTTTCCCACCAGGCTCAGGGCCTCCGGAGTCAGTATCTGGGCGGATTCCGGGGTGGATTTTCGGGAATTGCGCAGCTCCGCTGGTGCCATAGGGTGATTACCTCCTATTTTATATACTCGAAAAGCTCGACAAATCTTTTAGCGAAAATTCACTAATTGCGAATCGAATGGATCATAGCCGTCTCGGGGAGAACTTGTCAACATAAAAAAGAGAAAATTCTTCAACGAGTGAAAATTCGCTCCCGGAGGTGTAGAATAGGTTCGTTCGTTTGTTCCGTTCGTTGGTTCGTGAGCTCTTGTGTCAGGGAGCAGCGGTCAGCGGTCAGGGGTTAGGAGTTTCCATGAGCGTCGACCTGGTCAACATCATCTTTGGCATGAAACTGCGCCAGGCCCGATCCGAGGCGGGTTGGACCCTGTCCGAGTTTGCCTCCCAGTGCGAGCTTTCTCCCTCTTATCTGACCGAGATCGAAAAGGGGCGCAAACATCCCCGGTCCGACAAGATCATGAAGATGGCCGAGGTGCTGGGCAAGGAATACGATGAACTGGTATCCATCAAACTGGGTGCTTCGCTGGGCTATCTGGAATCAACCCTATCTTCCTCGATCCTGCAGCGCTTTCCCTTCGAGGAGTTCGGTCTGGAGGCAGGCGACCTGATCAACCTGCTGACGCGAGAACCGGACAAAGCCAGTGCCCTGTTGCACGCCATTCTGGAGATCGGCAGCCGCTACGATCTGAAGGAAGAAGACTTCCTTCGGGCGGCCCTGCGGTCTTACCAGGAAATGAATGAAAATTACTTTCAGGAACTGGAGAATGCGGCCCTCACCTTTACCTCGGAATTTGGCGAGGCCTATGGATTGGCCAAGGACGTTCCTGTGACGTTGTCATCGCTTGAAAGGATCTTGACAGAGAAGTTCAACTATCAGATCGACGACCAGCAAATAGTTAACAACCGAGACTTATCGGTCTATCGGGCCATTTTCCTGGCGGGAGCCAAGCCTCGATTGCTGGTCAATTCCACGCTGAATCCACTTCAAGTGAGATTCCTGTTGGCACGGGAAGTCGGATATCAATACCTGGGGCTCAAGGAACGTTCCCGGACGTCGACTCCTGATCGGATTGATTCCTTCGAACAGATCTTTAACGACTTCAAGGCGGCCTACTTTGGAGGTGCCCTTCTGATGCCGCCCGCTCCCCTGATCGAGGATCTGGGTGCATTCTTTGGAAGGACGCTCTGGGATCCTCAACCTCTGCTGGACATGCTGGTCAAGTACGAGGTGACTGCGGAGATGCTGCTGTTTCGCTTCAGTGAACTCATCCCCGAGTATTTTGGAATCCGACTGCACTTTCTTCGACTTCAATCGGTCAACGGACGTTATCAACTCACCAAACACCTGAACATGAACCAGTTGGCGGTACCCAGTGGGATTGGTCTTTATGAGCATTACTGTCGGCGGTGGCTTTCCGTGCGGCTGATCGAGGAGTTGGAGGCACGAGAGAATGTTTCCACGGTGGAGATGCCTCACGTCGGGGTTCAGCTTTCTGAATTTCTGGATTCCGAGGATCAATTTCTCTGCATCGGATTTGCGCGGCCACTGGTTATCGCTCCTGATGTGAACAGCAGCATCATCGTGGGTTTTCGGGTGGGGCCAGATTTGAAACGCACCATCCGCTTCATGGAGGATCCTGCCATTCCCTTCATGATCATCCAGGAAACTTGTGAACGATGCCCACTCACGGGTGATCAATGCGAGGTTCGGGCCCACGACCCCACCACTCTGAAGGCCAGAGAAAGAACCACCCGCCAAAGACTGGCCCTGGAGAAGCTGACCGCTCAAATGACGGACTGACCCCTGACTCCAACCATCTGCATTGACCCGGTCCTCGGTGATGCTCACCTACAAATTAATTGCGCCAGGTTATATTCTGTTCGCATGTCAATCGTTGTCGGAAGGGATGGTGGGGGTTTTCCCGGGTTCGGCTTCCAGCTTTGTTGGGATAAGTTGGCAGATGGGGCGATGACATGAATTCATCCTTCACGCTTGATCCATTCAGCTCCTCGGTCCAGAAAACAACTCGACGGATGGACACCGATCGTCTCATCGAACGCCTCTGGAATGGCGACGTCACTTTGTGGAAGGACGATCCCCGGCAACAAAAGATCATCGGTCGATCTCTGGGTTGGCTCACCGTGGCCGAAGCCCTTCTTGAGAAGTTGCCCGATTTAAATGCCCTGGCCAGGGAGGTGTCCGAAGATGGCATTGATCATCTCCTGCTGATGGGTATGGGAGGGAGCAGCCTCTGTCCGGAGGTGTTTCGCAGAACCTTTGGAAGAATCGAAGGCTTCCCTCAGTTGCTGGTTCTGGACAGCACCGATCCGTCCACAATCAGGAGGATGGAGAAGACAGTCGATCCTTCCAGAACCCTGTACCTGGTTGCGAGCAAGTCGGGAACCACCACCGAGCCCTTGATGTTCTACCGCTATTTTTTCGACAAAGTGGCAGAGGTGAGTGCCGCACCGGGACGCAACTTTATTGCCATCACCGATCCGGGTTCCCAGCTGGAGCGGCTGGCTCGCGAGCAAAACTTTCGACGCATCTTTCAGAACTGGGCTGACATCGGCGGCCGCTACTCGGCACTCTCCTACTTCGGGATGGTCCCGGCTGCCTTGATGGGGCTGGACGTGAAGGAAATCCTCCAAAGGGCGGTGGCCGCCGGCCGACACTGCCGGGC
The DNA here is from genome assembly GCA_036445815.1 of Acidobacteriota bacterium. Classification (GTDB taxonomy): domain Bacteria; phylum Acidobacteriota; class UBA6911; order RPQK01; family JADFOI01; genus JAPYTY01. The sequence continues at coordinate 16,717 of JAZFRU010000001.1, forward strand.
CCCTTCAGCTGAAAATCCGGCAGCCCGGCTGGCGGCCGCTCTGGCTCAACTGGCCCGGGAGGGTCGAGATAAAGTCACCCTGGTGATCCCGCCCCCCCTGAATTCGCTGGGACTGTGGATCGAACAGCTGGTCGCCGAAAGTACCGGTAAGGAAGGTCGTGGACTCTTGCCGGTGGCCGGGGAGCCTCTGGGGCCTCCTGGTGTTTATGGTCAGGATCGAGTTTTTCTCTACATCCGTACCAGCGGATCGGTAAACCCCAGGATCCAGGCCCAATTGGAGGCCCTGAAAGAGGCCGGTCATCCGGTCATTACCCGGGTCGTGCCGGACCCCCTCAGTCTGGGAGGGGAGTTCTTTGTCTGGGAGTTCGCCACGGCTCTGGCCGGAGCCGTGCTTGAAATCAATCCCTTCGACCAGCCCAACGTTCAGGAGAGCAAGGACAACACCGGACGTTTGCTGGAAGTCGTTCGCAGTGAAGGCCGGCTACCCCTTCAGGAATTGCTCATCGAAGAACGGGGCTGTCAGATCTTTGGGGAAGCGAGCACCCAACCGAAAACGCTGGACGATGTGATTCGAGCACACCTGGCCCGGGTTCGAAAAGGGGATTATGTGGCTCTCACGGCTTATATCCCGGAGACAGATGAACACGATCAACTGCTGGAAGCCATTCGTCGGAGAATTCGTGATGCCTTGAAGGTTGCCACCACGGTCGGTTATGGGCCACGTTTTTTGCATTCCACGGGACAGTTGCACAAAGGGGGGAGAGACAATGGGGTCTTTATCCAGATCACTGCAGCTGACGTCGAGGATCTGGAGATTCCCGGGGAACCCTACACCTTCGGGGTTTTGAAGCAAGCCCAGGCACTGGGTGATTTTCAGTCGCTGGCCAGCCGCCATAGACCGATTATTCGATTTCACCTGGGACAAAAGGTGGGATCCGGATTGCAGACTCTACTGGAAGTCGTGATTCGTGCAAGCAAGGGGTAGTGCTGCGAAAATGCGGCACTATAATGGAGAGGTGATGAAAACGTCGAAGACGACCGGTGCCGGTGAAACCGCCCAATTTGGGGTGGTGGGGCTGGGTGTGATGGGACAGAACCTGGCTCTTAATGTCGAGCGCAATGGTTTCTCCACAGCCGTGTGGAACCGGGAACTGGAATGGACGGACGAGTTCATTCAGAAGAAGGCCGAAGGAAGGCAGATCACCGGAACTCACTCCATCGAAGATTTTGTTCGATCCCTCCAGAGGCCGCGCCGAATCCTCATGATGGTCAAGGCGGGGGATCCCGTTGACTGGACGATCGATTTACTGAAGCCTCACCTGGAGAGGTCCGACATCCTCATCGATGGCGGAAATTCCCACTTCAAAGATACCCGGCGAAGAGAAAAGGAACTGGCCGCTGATGATCTCCGCTTCGTGGGAACGGGAGTGTCCGGAGGAGAATCGGGAGCCTTGCTGGGGCCCTCCTTGATGCCGGGTGGAGAGCGTCTGGCCTACCAGGAACTGAAGCCCGTTTTTGAAGCCATCGCAGCCCAGGTGGAGGACGGGCCCTGTGTGACCTATTGCGGAAGCGACGGCGCCGGGCATTTCGTCAAGATGATCCACAACGGGATTGAGTATGGCGATATGCAGCTTATCGCTGAGAGCTATCACATTCTCAGGGATGTTCTCGGCCTGGAGAGTACCGAATTGGCTGACATTTTTGACGGCTGGAACGAAGGCGTGCTGGATTCCTATCTGATCGATATCACGGCCAGGATTTTCAGCGTGGTGGATCCGGAGAGTGAACGACCTCTGGTGGATCTGATCCTGGACAAGGCGGGACAAAAGGGTACCGGCCGCTGGACTTCACAGGTGGCCCTGGACCTGGGTGTGGCAATTCCGACCATCCACGCGGCCATCGAAGCTCGATTCCTTTCGGCTCTCAAAGAGGAAAGGGTGCAGGCGAGCCGGTCCATCTCCGGACCCGAGAGAGGTCCCTATAAAGGCGACAGAGGGGAGATGATTGCTGCCGTTCATGATGCCCTCTATGCCAGCAAAATCTGCTCCTACGCCCAGGGCTTTGCCCTGATTCGAGCTGGATCCGAGCACTATGGTTGGGGCATCAACCTGGCAGAGTTGGCCCGCATCTGGAAGGGAGGGTGTATCATCCGCGCCCGATTTTTGGATGAGATCAAGCAGGCCTACCGGAACCGGGCCGATCTGGACAACCTTCTGATGGATGAGCATTTTTCTTCCTGGGTGATGGAGGCTCAACCGCGCTGGCGGAAAACGGTTTCCATGGCGCAGGAACTGGGACTTCCGGTAATGGCCATGTCCGGAAGCCTGGCCTATTTTGACAGCTATCGAGCGGCCCGCTTGCCTCAGAACCTGACCCAGGCCCAACGTGACTTTTTTGGTTCTCATCGCTACCAACGAGAGGACAGTCCGGACCAGGAATGGGTACATACCGACTGGATAGGCATCACCGACTTTAAAGAGTAGAGCTATGGAAAAGCCCCCAACTGAAAATCCTCTGCGGGAGGGACTGCGTCTGGAGCGTACCCCGGAGCCCTGCACGATCGTGATCTTTGGAGCCTCGGGAGATCTTACCCGGCGCAAGCTGGTTCCGGCACTCTACAGTCTGGCCCAGCAAAATCTCCTGCCTGGAGGTTTTTCTATTCTGGGAACCGGACGCACCCGCTTCACCCAGGAGGAATTTCGGGGGCGGATGCGAGAGGCCGTCGATGAGTTTCTTTCCGATCCTGTGGACGTCCGCGTGTGGGAGAATTTCAGTTCCGGCATCTTCTACCTTCCTACCGATCTCGGTGATCCCGACAGCCTGAAGGGCCTGGCAGAGCGGTTGAACGAGATCGATCTGGAGCGTGGAACTTCCGGTAACCGCCTGATCTACTTCTCCACGCCCCCGAGTCTTTACATTCCCATCACTCAAGGGCTGGCCTCGGTTGGCCTCAACCGCTCCAAGGGCTGGACCCGAGTGGTTGTCGAGAAACCCTTTGGACACGATTTAGCCAGTATGCGGGAGCTCAACCGGGAGATCCTGGAGGTCTTCAGTGAAGAGCAGGTCTACCGCATTGATCACTATCTGGGGAAGGAAACGGTGCAAAACATCCTGGTGCTCCGATTTTCCAATGGAATTTTCGAACCTCTTTGGAATCGTCGCTACATCGATCACATTCAGATCACCTCAGCGGAAAGTTTGGGAGTCGAAGCCCGGGGAGGTTATTTCGATCAGGTAGGAACCCTCAGAGACATGATCCAGAACCATCTGTTTCAGATCTTTGCCTTGATCGCCATGGAGCCTCCTGCCTCCCTGGAGGCCAACGCCGTTCGTGATGAGAAAAACAAGGTGATGCGGGCCGTCAGACCGATCGTACCGGAAGAAGTGGACCAGTTTGCCTTGCGTGGGCAATACGGTCCGGGCGCTGTCAACGGCATTCCTGTCCAGGGCTATCGAGAAGAGCCGGATGTCGCTGCAGAGTCGTGCACAGACACCTACGCCGCGGTGAAGTTGCTGATTGATAATTGGCGTTGGGCGGGAGTGCCCTTCTACCTGCGATCGGCCAAGCGCATGCCCAAGCGCGTCACCGAAGTGGCGGTCCAGTTTCGTGAAGCGCCGCACCCTTTGTTTGGAGAAGGGCAGCCTTTGGAGCCCAACGTCCTGACCCTCCGGATTCAGCCGGATGAGGGGATTACCCTGCGCTTTGGTGCCAAGCTTCCAGGCCAGGCAGTCAAAATCAGGGC
>JAZFRU010000002.1:0-2392 GCA_036445815.1 Acidobacteriota bacterium
CAGATCATGTCGGCAGTGGCGCTGGTCGAGAAGAACTCCGATCCCAGCGAGGAGGAGATTATTCAGGCCATGGAGGGCAACCTTTGCCGTTGTGGAACCTACACCCGAATCAAGACGGCCATCCGGCAGGCGGGCCAGGAGGTACAAAACTCATGAAGAACACCATCGATCGAAGAGAGTTCTTGAACCGCACCGGCCTGACGCTGGCGGTGGTGGCCGCGCCTACAGGATTGGCAGTCCTTGCCCTGAACAAGGCGGACAATCCATCGGATACCTTTCGGCCCACGGTCTGGTACACCATTGCCCCCGACAACCAAATCACCGTCATGGTTTCCAAGGCGGAAATGGGTCAAGGGACTCATACCGCCCTGGCCATGATCGTGGCAGAAGAACTGGAGGCGGACTGGAACCTGATTCAAACGGAACAGTCCCCTACCAGCGAGGAGTACTACGACCCGCCCCGCAACAGTGGGATGGTCACGGCCGGAAGCGGAAGTATCAGGGGAATGTATGAGCACCTGAGGAAGGCCGGCGCGTCCGGTCGAGAGATGCTGGTCGAGGCAGCTGCCGCAAAGTGGGGCGTCCCTGCCCGCGAGTGTACTGCCAGCCAGAGTCAAGTCCACCACCGGTCCAGTGGTCGAAGCCTCAGCTACGGGGAGCTGGCAGCGGATGCTTCACAGCTTGAAGTCCCGAAAGAACCCCGCCTCAAGGAAAAGAGTGAATTCAAGCTTCTCCGAACCCCTGTGCAGCGACTGGATCTGCCGGACAAGATCAATGGACGGGCCAAATTTGGAATCGATACCTTTATACCGGGAATGGTTTACGGCACCCTGTCGAGGCCTCCAGCCTATGGGGCCCAAGTACTCTCGTATGACGAGGCGGCCGCCAAGTCCATCCCCGGCGTGCATGCCGTGGTCAAGACCGACCGGGGCATCGCTGTTTGTGCGGATACCCTTGACGCTTCATGGAAAGGAAGAAAGGCCCTCAATACCCAGTGGGATCAGGGCGTTCGCCCCGATCTGAATACGGAGAACATTGAAGAGTATCTAATGGGCCAACTGGACGAACCAGGGGTCTCGGCACGCAAAGATGGAGACATCACGGCAGCTCTTGAACAGGCCGACAAGCGACTCGACGTGGAGTATTTTCTTCCCTATCTCTCCCACGCCAACATGGAACCCATGAACTGCACCGTAGATGTGGGTAATGATCGTTGTGACATCTGGTCTCCCACCCAGGCCCAGACAAGGGCCCGTGACGCCGTGAAAGAAATCACCGGGCTGGAGACCGATCAAATCCACGTTCACACCACCTATCTGGGGTGTGGACTGGGCCGCCGGGCTCAAACCGACTACGATCGTGAAGCCACTCTACTCAGCAAGGCGGTGGGAAGACCGGTCAAGCTAATTTGGAGTCGGGAGGAGGACATTCAACACGGTCTGTTCCGTCCGGCTAATTCTCATCGGATCTCCGGATCCCTGGATGCCAAGGGACAAGTGACGGCCTGGTCTCACAAGGTGGCGGCCGGTTCCTTTTTTACTTTCCCCAACAATCCTGACATCGATGTTGCCGCCGTCTCCGGTCTGAGAGATCTTCAATATCAGGTCCCCAATGTCTCGGTCGATTACATGAAGCCAGATCTCCCCATCCCGGTGACCTTCTGGCGATCGGTTGGCAATTCCCACAACGGCTTCACTGTTGAAAGCTTCATGGACGAACTGGCCCATGCCGCCGGCACGGATCCGGTGGAATTCCGACTCCAACATCTCGGACACGACCCTCGATCCCGTCGAGTCCTGGAACTCGTGGCTGAAAAGGCGGGCTGGAACAAACCCTTGCAGGGAGCCCAGGCTCGAGGGGTGGCAGTCTTCGCCGCCTTTGGAAGCTTCGCGGCTCAGGTGGCAGAGATTTCGGTCGACCGGAAAACGGGCAAGGTTCAGGTCCACCGAATCGTGTGCACCATTGACTGCGGCCCGTACGTCAATTCGGATACGGTCGCCGCTCAGATGATGGGTGCCGTCACCATGGGACTGAGCGCCACCTTCAAGGAGCAGATCGAATTCGCCAACGGTGGCGTCAAATCGACCAACTTCTTTGACTACCAGTTGCTTCGAATGAGCGAGGCTCCGCAGGTGGAAACTCACATTGTCGACAGCGATGATTCCATCGGCGGTGTCGGTGAACCGGGACTGCCGCCCACGGCACCGGCCGTGGCCAATGCGGTCTTTGCGGCCACAGGAGTCCGCATCCGACGCCTCCCCATGACCCCCGATAGGGTGCTGGAAGCGTTGAAAAAGAGCTGAGGGCAGGTAAGAACTAGAACTCAACAGCTTACTCAAACCATTGATTCTGTGAGCGGTCTCGCTTTCGCTCGAACGTGTTTAACGTTTCA
>JAZFRU010000003.1:0-4686 GCA_036445815.1 Acidobacteriota bacterium
GTCAATTTTGACATCATTTGCGGCTTGCCGAACCAAACGCCACAGACCATGCGAAAGACCTGCGAGGAGATCCTCAAGATGTCTCCCGACCGAATATGTCTCAATTATCTCCACTTCTCTCCCCAGATGGCCAAACATCAACAGGTGATGGTGGACGGCCGCGACGGTAGACCTGACAGACTGCCCAATTTCCCCGAAAGAAAGGCGATCTTCGTCGAAGCACTCCAGATACTCAAAGAGAATGGCTATATTCGCACCGGTTATGATCACTTTGCCAAACCCACCGACGCCAATGCCCTGGCCATGGAAGAGGGAAAGATGGGCTGGAACGAACTGGGGACGACTCCGGGCAATGTCTTTGACGTGATTGGACTTGGCGTCTCCAGCATGAGTACCGTGGGAGACCATTACTTTCAAAACTTTTACGAACTGGAAGATTATGAACAGGCCTTGAGTGAAGGGCAGTTCCCCATCTACCGCGGTCATCGATTGACCCGCGACGACATCATCCGACGCGATGTCATTCAAACCCTGCGTAGTTTTTTCACCGTCGAGTTTGCATCCATTGAGGCAAGACACGGCATCCAGTTCAAGGAGTACTTCAACGCGGAACTGGAAGGCCTCGGTGAATTCGTGACAGATGGTATCCTGGAAACTCCGGACCATTCGATCACCGTCACCGAACTGGGGCATCAATTCACCAATCTGGTGTGCAGGAATTTCGACAAGTACTATGAGGAAGATCAATTGTCCGCAGATTTAGGCGAGCGTACTGATGACAACAGCGGTATCTCCGCGGCAACAGGACAGGTGAAGAAGCTGATCGATCAGCACAAACCCGCCTGAGTTCACCTTATGAAAACCACGCTGCTGATCACATCACTCAATGAAATCGAAGGCATGAAGGTGATTTGCCCTCGCATTCAAAAGGATTGGGTCGATGAAATCATGGTAATTGATGGAAACTCGACCGACGGATCCATTGAATACGCGGAATCACTCGGATACCGGGTCGTGCGTCAAAAGTCAAAGGGACTGGCCAAGGCCTACGCCGAAGCCGTTCCGCTGGTGAAAGGCGACATCATCATCCCCTTCAGCCCAGACGGAAACTCGGTTCCCGAACGCATTCCCGAGCTGGTGGAAAAAATGAGGGAAGGCTACGATATGGTGATCGTTTCGCGGTATCTGGACGGTGCCAAGAGTGAGGACGACAACTGGTTCACCGGTTTCGGGAACTGGATGTTCACCACCACCATCAATCTCCTTTTCGGAGGCCATTATACGGACACTCTGGTGATGTTCCGCGCCTGGAAAAAGGAACTGGTCAGGGAGTGTCAACTGGAGGCCTCGACTGCGGGATTTGAACCTCAACTGGCCATTCAATGCGCCAAGAGAAAACTCAAGGTGGCGGAAATCCCGGGAGATGAACCCTCCAGACTTCACGGCATCAGAAAGACCAACCCGATTACCGGTGGCTTTTCCATTTTGTGGCTAATTCTCAAGGAGGTCTTTACACCGGTTCCGCCGGCACGCCGCCCAGAGGCCGAAGGTGAAGATTCCAAGCAGAGCCGGGAGACTTGAAGGGAGATTCCAAGGAAAGTTCTATGAAACTCAAAGCGAATCCAGTAACGATCGGCGAAGAAGAAGTCCAGTTTTTCGACGACAACGGCTACATCATGGTCCCGGGCGTTTTTGAGGCCGAGGTTTGCGAGGAGATCATCCGGGTGGCCGAAGAGCATGCCGAAGAGGATTATTGCGTCTACCTGAACATCCACCGAAACGTGCCTCTGTTCCTGGAGATCATGCGGGACCCGGTTCTGGTGAACCTGGTCAAGGCGGTTCAAAGGCACAAGATCGTGGGCCTCAATGACCAGTTTCTCTACAAGAAACCAGGAACGACTTATGCCAAGCAGTCGTGGCAACCGCATCAGGACAACTCCTATCCAAAGGCACCCTGTGGAGCCTACATGCAGCTGCACATCTTCCTGGTTGCCAGTGACAAGGAGAATGGAGGCCTGTATGCCTATCCTGGATCTCACAGGGAGGAACTTCTCCCCTATGAATACGTCCAGAGCTGGAGAGAGAAGGTGGATCCCGATGGGATTACCCGCCCGGGATGGAAGTGCGACATTCCCCCTCAATACGAGAAAGTGGATGTAACCGCCCCTCAGGGAGCCATCTTCATGCAGCACGGACATCTGATCCACGGGTCCTATCCCAACCTCACCGAGGATCGTTCCCGGTCACAATATTCCATTGCCTACATCAACGAAGGGGTTCCCTTCAATCAGGGCAAGGGATCGACGAAAATCCCCGTTACCGTGGAATGAACGCCCCTTCAACAACATCGATGTTCAACAATAAGCGGGTTCTGGTAACTGGCGGCAGCGGAATGATCGGCATCGCACTCACCGAAATGCTGGTGGAGCGCGGAGCCAGGGTCCGTGTGGCTTCCCTGGACAATGACCCCGATCTTCCTGAGGGTACGGAGTTCGTCCAGGCCGACCTGTCTCAATGGGAAGCCTGCCTCAAGGTCAACGATGGCATGGACTTTGTCTTTCATCTGGCCGGCATCAAGGGCGGCGTGGGCATTGGTCGGAGCCAGGGAGCCCGTTTCCTGGAGGGCAATACCTTGATCGCTCTGTTCATGCTCAGGGCGGCCCGTGAATGCCGGGTAAAAAAATATCTATTCACCAGTTCCATAGGCGTCTATCCGGATGGTGAGCTATTCAAGGAAGACGAGGTCTGGGACAAGCCTCCCCATCCTTCCGACTGGTATGGGGCCTGGGGAAAACGCTTTGGTGAATTGCAATGCGAGGCCTATCTGGAGCAGTATCAATACGACTCGGTCATCGTGAGGCCCGCCAATGTCTACGGCCCCTTTGACAACTTCAATCCCAAAACCGCCATGGTCATCGGGGCTCTGATCTCAAGAGTCTGCGAGGGAGAAGATCCGCTGGTGGTCTGGGGTGACGGTTCCCCTGTCCGGGACTTCATTTACAGCAAGGATTGCGCTCTCGGCATGCTCCTCACCATGGAGAAACACGAGGGATGCGCCCCGATCAACCTGGGGAGCGGCATCGGCACATCGATCAAGGGTATTGTCGAAACCATTTGTAAATACGCCCCCCGAGCTCCCAAAATCGAGTGGGATACGAATAAGCCGTCCGGCAATAAAATTCGGCTGATGGACATGACAAGAGCCCGTCAACTGCTGGACTTTCAACCTCAATATTCTCTGGACGAGGGAATCCGGGAAACCGTCGAGTGGTATCTGGAGCACCGGGACCATCAGTCGCGCCGTTACACTATTTTCACCGACAAGGACGGGGCAAAATAAGGCTCTGCACCGGATCAGGGAGCCCGCATGTTTTACCAAGGAAAAAATGTTCTGGTCACCGGAGGCGGCGGGTTGGTGGGGCAAAGCCTGGTGCGGCAGCTTCTGGAACAGGGCGCCTCTGTTCGAGCCACCCAGTTCAAGAACCGCAAGATCGCTGTCAAAGACGACAAGCTGGAAGTGATCTCCTGTGATTTAAGGGATCGGGATCAGGCCCGGAAGGTTTTCCGGGACATGGACATCGCCTTTCTGGCGGCGGCCAAGGTCAGGGGCGCCAAGCAACTCCAGGAGAACCCCTCCAGCCTGATACTGGATTACCTGGACCTGCACTCAAAGCTGATCACCCTGGCGGCGGAAGCGGGGGTTTCCCGCTGCGGCTTCATCAGCAGCTGTTACATCTACCCCGATACCGGGGAGCCCAACGTAGAAAGCGAAGGTTTTCAGGGAGATCCCTGGATACCCACCAACTACGGCATTGGATGGACCACACGCTACCTGGAAACCCTGTGCAGACACTGCCATATGACCAGTAAGACGGACTATGCCATCGTCCGGCCCAATGCCTATTACGGGCCGCATGACAACTTTAATCCAGAGGAGTGCCACGTGATCCCCGCCCTGATCGTCAAGGCGGTGCAAGGAATGAATCCCTTCGAGGTGTGGGGCGATGGTCAACAGATCCGCTCATTCACCTACGTTGACGACCTGGTCGAGGGAAACATGCGAAATCTGGAGAGAAACGCAACCTGCGACCCGGTGAATATCTGCAGTCCGGATGCCTACAGTGTCAGCGACATCGTTTCGTTCATTCTCGAGATTCTGAAACTGGAGGTTGAGGTCCGCTATGATCCCCACAAACCTTCCACCATCCCCTACCGGGTGTCCGATCCTGCCCTGGCGAAAAAGCTCCTCCAATGGGAAGCGCACACGAGTATCCGGGAGGGGCTTACCCAAACGATCGACTGGTATCTTGCGCAAAGGACTTCATCGGGTCACTCGATGACCTCCTCCTAGAACGGACTGTACAATGAACAAACAGAAGATCTTGATATGCGGAGGCACCGGCTTCATCGGCCGAAACCTCTGCCAGCATTTCGGAGGTGACGCCTCCTATGAAGTCTCCGCCACCTACCGGAAGCCGGAGGACGTGCCGGGTGAGACAGAGGTTCCAGGGGTCGAATGGATCCAGGCGGATTTGACCCTCAAGGATGACGTGAACCGCACGGTTCAGGGAATGGACATCATCCTCCAGGCGGCGGCGACGACTTCCGGGGCCAAGGACATCGTCCATCAACCCTATCTCCATGTCACCGACAATGTCGTGATGAATGCTTATCTCTTCCGCGCCT
>JAZFRU010000004.1:0-13811 GCA_036445815.1 Acidobacteriota bacterium
ATTTTCGTGGAGAGCATCGAGGAGGTACCGAAAGGGAGTCGTGCCATCTTCAGTGCTCACGGCGTTTCGCCTGAGGTCTGGGAGGAGGCCGCTGCCAGATCGCTACAGATTCTCGATGCCACCTGTCCCCTGGTCACCAAAGTTCACCAGGAAGCCGTGCGTTACGCCCGGAAGGACTATACGGTCATTCTGGTGGGGCACGAAGGTCATGACGAAGTCATCGGCACTCTGGGTGAAGCTCCCGATCAGATCCGACTGGTGACCACGGTTGAAGATGTTCAATCCCTGGAAGTGGCCGATCCCAACCGGGTCGCTTACATTACCCAGACCACCTTGAGCTTGCGGGACACTCGGGAGGTTCTGGATGCCCTCCGCAAGAGATTTCCCGCCGTCGAAGGTCCCCCTTCGGAGGATATCTGTTATGCCACTCAGAATCGACAGGAGGCCGTGGTGGAGTTGGCAAGAGTGGTGGACCTGGTGCTGGTGGTGGGAGCAGAGAACAGCAGTAATTCCCAACGTATGGTGGAAGAGTCCCGACGGGAGGGAACCCCTGCGTATCTGGTCAATGACCTGAATGCCATTCAAGAGGAGTGGCTGGTGGAGGTCGGTACCCTGGGTCTGACCTCTGGAGCCTCGGCTCCGGAAAGTCTGGTCCGGGAAATCACTGATTTGTTTCAGAATCAAGGGGCTGTCGTGGAGGACCTGGTGCTGCGACGGGAAGAGGTTCACTTCCCGTTGCCTTCCAACCTGCAGGATGATCTGGAGAAACGCGAGAGTGTTTCTTCTTCGTAACTGTACATGATTGAAAAGTGGACCAAGGTGAGGGAAGACGCCAGTCCGGCCGCCACCAGCGAATCGGACCTCCCTCAATGGCAAGAGGGTTCATTCTGAAGTCCGGATGCTTCTTGGCAGTGGTTTTCTGTACAATGTTTTGCCAGTGAAAAAACCTCCCCCTTTACCCATCTATCCCATCAGTGATCTGCGAGACCTGTTGTTTCAGGCAAGCGATCGCTACCCGAACCGGATTGCTCTTCAGAGTAAGAAGAATGGCACCTATGTTCCCCTGACCTTTCGTGAACTTCGCGACCGTGTGAACCGGTTGGCGGCGGCTTACGGTGACTTAGGTCTCAAGAAGGGGGACCGAGTGGCCGTGCTTTCCCCAAATCGGACCGAGTGGGCTTTGAGTTATCTTGCCGCCGTTACCTCAGGACTGGTGGCCGTTCCTATTGACAAGGATCTCACGATCCGCGAGATCTCCCAGGTTGTGAACTTCTCAGGTCCTCGTGTATTGATCTGTTCCAAGGAGCACATCGACCCGCTCAAGAAGCATCGAAACGAGATTCCTTCCGTGGAGAGGATCATCTCCATGGAGGAGGAAAGGATCGGGAGCGATCTTTCCTTTCCAGAGTTGTTGGAGACCGGCTCTGGCCTCCTTGCTGAAGGGCAGTGCTACCTTCAGGATTCGAACGTCAGCGCCGGGGATTTGGCTGCCATTATCTTCACATCGGGTACCACGGGGGGATCCAAGGGGGTCATGTTGAGCCACGGGAACCTTGTTGCCAACATCATGGCCACCTCGCAGCACATCTCGATTGAAGACGGTATCCTGCTGTCTGTTCTGCCACTTCACCATACCTATGAATGTATGGCGGGGTTTTTGTTGGCACTGTATCAAGGATGTACTATTTGCCATGCGGAGAGTCTGAGGCGTATTCCTGACAATATGCGAGAGACCAAGCCTACGGTGGTGATCGGGGTTCCCCTGCTCTTTGAAAGTCTTTACCGTAAGATTGAAGAGGGGATCAAGCAGAAAGGCGAATGGAAGTTCCGTGTGGCCAAAGGGATTGCGTCTCTATCTGAACGTCTGTTGAAGCGGAATATTCGGAGGTCCCTTTTCAAACCCGTACACGATCAGTTGGGCGGAGGTCTTGAATTATTGATTTCAGGCGGTGCGGCAGGAAATGCGAAGGTTGCCAAGGGCTTCCGCGAACTGGGGATCAATTTTATTCAGGGATACGGAATGACGGAAGCCTCTCCCATCATCGCCGTCAATCGAGTGAATTATTTTAAAGATGATTCCGTGGGGCTGCCCCTGGAGGGGCTCGATGTGAAGATTGTGGAGGGCGAGATTCTGGTGCAGGGGGCTTCCGTGATGTCCGGGTACTATTTGAATGAGGAGGCCACACAGGATTCTCTGCTGGATGGATGGCTGCGTACGGGAGATCTGGGGCATTTCGATGACGAAGGGTTCCTCTATGTCAGTGGGCGTAAGAAGTCGGTGATCGTGACTTCCAACGGGAAGAATGTCTATCCTGAGGAGGTCGAGACCGTGCTCAACCAAAGCCCCTATATTTTGGAATCTCTGGTCTGGGGTGGTCCTGAGAAGGAGCCTTCCCGGGTTGCCGTACAGGCCATTGTGGTTCCGTTGATTGAAACTTTCGACGATCAATGGGGTCCTGGCTATTGTGACGAGAAAAAGATCCATGAAGTGATTGGGCAGGAGATCAAGGAAAGGTGCAGGGAACTGGCGCAATACAAGCGTGTCAAGGGCTTTGTGATTCGGTCGGAGGAATTCGAAAAAACCACCACCCGAAAAATCAAACGTTATCTGTATACGGGGGGTGATGACCCAAGCGTGAAGTGAGTTTTCTGAGATCGTCATGGGGGCATCCGAAAGCTTATCGAACATGTGTTATTCTTTTTTAAATTGAGGGAGAAGAAGAAAATTATGAGAAAAGCCAATCTGAAATTCTTTAGCTGTTTGGGAATGGTCATGCTGCTGGGAGGCTATACGAGTGAAACACAGGCGGCGGATCAGGATGTGACCGTCAAGCCTGTTGGCAACATGGTGCAGTTCGACGTCGAGGAGATCACGGCGAAAGCGGGATCCCGCCTCAAGGTTGTGTTTGACAATATCGCCACCAACCCGGGCATGCGACATAACTTTGTGCTTTTAAGTGTCGGGCCCGACGATGAGGCGACCATTGGACAGGTGGGAATCGGTGCGGTTCAGGCTGGAGAAGCGAAGGACTTTATCCCGGACAATGACGCGATCCTGGCCTATACCAAGATGGCGGGAGCAGGTGAGCGGGTAGAGGTGGAGTTCACGGTTCCCCCACCGGGAGACTATGTTTATATCTGTAGCTACCTTGGGCACTATGTCATGATGCGCGGGGTTCTCCACTCGGTGGAGTAATCGATCTGACCTGTCCGAGGGAAACCGAACGCGAGACGAAAAGTGCTTTCACAACTGGAAACCTTTCCAAATCAATATCCCGGCCGGGAATACGAGATTGATATCGAATGTCCCGAATTCACGGCGGTTTGTCCCAAGACGGGGCAGCCGGACTTTGGCACGATATATATCTGTTATGTGCCGGATCAGAGAATCATTGAGCTGAAGTCACTGAAGCTCTATATATTTTCTTACCGGGATGAAGGTGTGTTTCACGAACATGTGACCAACCAAATCCTGGACGATATCGTCGCTGTCGTGGACCCGATTCGCTGTGAAGTCCGGGGTGATTTCAACATTCGAGGCGGCATCAAAACGGTCGTGCGAGCGAAGTTCGAACGGACATAGGCCCACGCTTCCATGTTGAGCAGGAACGATCTTGTAGCGGGCGCTCTATCAGCGGCTCCGGTCTCGACGATCATGATCGTGAAACCTGGAGCGTGGAACGCCCTGGTCGGAAATCAGGGCCAGGTTCAGCATGCTGGATGTTATTGATTTAACGCGAAAACTTGTCGACATTCCCTCCGTCACCGGTGCAGAGGGTAAGGTCGGGGAGTACCTGCATGATCTCCTTGAGAATCAAGGGTGGCAATGTCATCGTCAGGAGGTCAGCCCAGATCGCTTTAACCTGGTGGCTACCACCGGCAGAGCCTCTGTTATTTTGACAACCCACCTGGACACGGTGCCGCCCTTTTTCCCTTCCAGCGAAGATGAGATATTCGTGCACGGACGAGGTTCGTGTGACGCGAAGGGGATTGCAGCGTCCATGATTTGTGCAGCAGAAGCACTACGACAGGATGGGATGGCCGATCTGGGTTTGCTGTTCGTGGTCGGAGAGGAGACCGATAGCATTGGCGCCATCAAGGCCTGTGAACTGGATCTGGACTGCTCCTTCATCATCGACGGTGAGCCGACGGATAATGAACTGGTGGTGGGACACAAGGGAATTGTAGCCGTGCAGTTATCCGCCATGGGTACAGCTGCCCACTCAGCCTATCCGGATCAAGGCGATTCCGCGATTGATAAGTTGATCGACGTTCTTGGCGATCTCAAGGACATGACGCTTCCCAACGACCTCATTCTGGGCGATAGCTATTTGAATATCGGCACGATTGAAGGCGGGAGAGCGGCCAATGTGGTGGCTGATTCGGCCCGGGCCCAAATTCTCATTCGAAGTGTCGTCGACAGCGCTCGTTACGTGAAGGCCCTGGAACAGGTTGTGGCGGATCGATGTCAGCTGGAAATACTCAAGCTCAGCGAACCTCAAACGATGGAAACGGTAGAGAGTTTCTCGACCAAGGTGGTGGGCTTTGGTACGGATATTCCCGCCCTGAGATCTTTGGGGAGGCCTCTCCTCTTTGGCCCCGGGTCCATAGAAGACGCCCATACCGCGGATGAAAAAATTTCCAAGAAGCAACTCCTCGACTCCGTCAACCTGTACCAGCAATTGGTCCGGGTTCTCCAGGGGAGAGTCCACAACGACTGAGGCTTGAACCGGGGGCTGGAGTCCGTGGTCAGACACTGGTGGTCAGTTGATCTCATGCTGATTCGCACACTCATCCTGCAACTAACCAGGAATACCTCTTTCATGGGGTGGGTCAGGTGGCTGGCGATTCGTTCGGGTTTGGTTGACCGGTTCGTGGGCGGTGAAAATGTGAACGAAGTGCTGGCGGTGGCCGGTAATCTGCAAGACAGGGGAGTCGTATCGACGCTGAATCTTCTGGGGGAAGAAATTCAGGAGGAGAAAGAAGCGGAAGCAGCGGCCCACTCCTATGGGGCACTTCTGACGGCCATCGATGGCAGTTCCGTGAAGGCGCAGGTTTCGGTGAAGCTCTCCCAGTTGGGCCTCGGGATCAGCCAGGAGTGTTGCTCGGCCCAGCTGAGAAGTGTTCTGGAGGTAAGCCGCGAGCTGAATAATTTCATTCGAATCGATATGGAAGGGTCTCAGTACACGCAAGCCACCCTCGATCTCTTTCTGGAACACCGGACTCGCTATGAGAAACACCTGGGAGTCGTCATTCAGTCCTATCTGTACCGGAGCAAAGAGGATGTGGCCCATCTGGTGCAGCTCCCGTGCAACATTCGGTTGTGTAAGGGAGCCTATTTGGAGCCCGAGAGTATCGCTTATGCCAGGAAGGCAGATGTGGACCGCAGCTTTGTTCAACTGATGGAGGAGATCTTCCTTTCACCTTCCTATCTGGCGATCGCAACCCATGATGAAAAGCTCATTGAGCATGCCTGTCGCTTTACCGATGACCACAGGATTGGACCGGATCAATTTGAATTTCAGATGATTCACGGGATTGGTCGTAAGGTTCAGAAGCGCCTTTGCCGGGAGGGCTATACCGTGCGGGTCTATGTCCCTTTCGGAGTGGAGTGGGCTCCCTATCTGGTTCGGCGTCTGGCAGAGCGCCCCGCCAATCTCTTCTTCCTGCTTAAGCATCTTCACCAGAGGTGAGGGGCGTGTGCCCGAGAGGCGAATTCACCACAGAGACACAGAGAAGACAATTCTTTCCCTTTCTCTTATCCCTCCGATTTCGGCCAAATCCGACGGTGGGCTAGTATGGGCGCACGGCGTGCGCCCATACGGACCGAATCGGCGCAGGACTTAGGTTTTCTTTCCGTGAAACGTTAAACGTCAAACGTGAAACGCGCTGGTCGCAGACCAGCGCCCGTTCAGCCGGTCCATTCTTGCATTAACGATCGTGAAACTCGTGCCTGTCCGAGGCTAGGGAGAGAGATGGCTGACGTAGGTGCGAAAGGAGAGGAAGTCGGGGAAATACTCGTCGTGTGGAAAGGATTCACGAACCAGGAGGTCAGAAAACCCGACACCTGTCAAAACGACAGGAATGCGATAGCTGCCGGCGGCTTTGGTCAGAGTTGAGAAGCTCTCCTGGGCAAGGTATTGCGGGTCCGAGCAGACCACACACACCAAATTCACCGGTTCCTGTTCCACCATCTCAGCCATCGCAGCAAATGGAATGTTACCGCCAAGATTCAGGCAATCCCAGCCCTCGGTCTCAAGAATGCGAGCAATGGCGTTAACGGGGAGTTCGCCGAAGCCGTCCGGTGCTGCGCAAAGGCCAGTTTTCCCACTTTTTCTTCTGCAGATGAGCTGGGGAAACAACAAGGATAAGGCCTCCTCCAGGTTGTTCTTGAGTAACCTCTCCTGCCCCAGTGAGAGCTCACCCCGGGCCAGAGCCTTTTCCCCGGCCTGGACCACGGGCACGAGTACTTCATCGTAGAGATCAACGATTCCCATACCTCTGATATAAAGACGTTCGAGCAGATCCTTGACACGCTTCCGCTGGTTTTGAGTGGCGAGGTAATAAATTAAATCACAAACTTTCTCGAATCGTTTCCGATTGAGCGATTCTTCTATTTCGGGTTCCTCCCACTGTTCGGTGGTCAGGAATCCTGTGGCCTCGAAACCTTGCCTTTGCTGGAAGTCGGAAATGTTTTCTAACTGGAATTTTCGGTGTCCGCCTGGGGTTCGATAACACCGAAGATTTCCGGAGTCGGCCCATCGTTTGATGGTCGATTCACTGACATTCCACATTTGAGCTAGTTCACGAGTCGAAAAGGTTCGCTTGGTCTTCATTCGTCCTTCAAAACAGTCGCAAAACACGCCTCACATGAAGCGCTCGTTCGGTAACGGGAGAGGACCTGATCATAGGTTTTGATCTGGGAGAAGTCAATAGAGAAAATGAGCGGATTTTGCCATTTTTTCAACCTTCTTTCGAGAGGTCATTCTTGCGGTGCCGATGTTGAATAAAACAGGGAGAAATGAACTCTTTGTTCGGGACGTTTTCTGTCAACCGGTGTACACAAGTGTAACAGTCTGTTCACGGTAGACTCTCTTTTTTATTCTTTGAAAGTGGAGTGTAACCCATGCAGAACGGCCTCCCTCGTTGCCGGAACTGATCCACATGGAGCTGGCATAGAATTTGCTAGACTCCATGGCCGGGAAAGATTTGCCAGAGTGAATTCAAAAAGATGTTGCCGGAGTGAACACGGAAATGACGATTGATTAAATCAAAAGATATTCTCAAGAACGGGCTGATCTCACTTGATGTCGATGCTTATCAGGCCTTCGTCGGGAGAAGAAGGATCAATTTGACTTCAACGGAATTCAATTTGCTCGCAGCCTTTCTGAAAAATCGAGGGGAGACGGTCAGTCGCGAAGATTTGCTGAGGTCAGTCTGGGGAGTCAGCTACCGAGGAACCTCCCGAACCGTGGATACTCACATCCAGCGTTTGCGAAGCAAGCTGGGAAAAGTAGGACGGCTGATACGCACCGTCCGTACCGTCGGCTATCGGTTGGAAAGAGTTCCCTGACCGGTGACCGCTGGTCTTTGACCAGCGCGTTGCACGTTTCAGGTTTCACGTTTAACGAAAAAAGAAGAGGAGCGGCGACTTCAATTAGAGCTTACCATCCGATCGGTGGCCGCAAATTATTGCGCCCCTATACCAGGATGCTAGGCATCGCTCCAAAGGAACGAAACCCTCTTTTCGTTAAACGTTAAACCTGAAACGTGACCGAGCGGAGCGAGGTCACCGGGCAGGGTTCAAAAACGGGTTTGTTTCGAGTTCGCGGCCGATCGTGGTTTCGGATCCGTGACCAGGATGCAGGATCTTTTCGTCCCCCAGGGGAACCACCTTGTTGTGGATACTGTCCATCAGGGTGTCATAAGAACCACCCCACAAATCGGTCCTGCCAATCGAATCGGCGAAAATGACATCCCCACAAAAGACATGATTTTTCACTTCCAGGCAGACACTTCCCGGGGAATGTCCTGGGGTGTGATGGATCTTCAGGGTTAAGTTTCCCACGTACAGGTCCTTGCCTTCCTGGAGTGGATGATCCAGGGGGGGAGCTGGAGGGTAATCCAATCCGAAGCGTTGGGCCTGGGTGGTGAGGTTGTCGTAAAGGGGTTCATCCTCAGGGTGAAGATAAATGGGCACGTCCCACTTTGCTTTGACCAGGCTGACTCCGGATATGTGATCGATGTGTGCGTGGGTGTTCACGATTGCCGTCAGCTCAATGTTATGTTCCTCAATCTTGGGTAGAAGCAGGGAAGCCTCGTCACCAGGGTCAATGTAAATGCCCTGCCGAGTTTGCCGGCATGCCAAAAGGTAGCCGTTCTTGAAAAACGGTTGGACTGCATGTTGTTCGATGATCATAATGCCGCCTATTGTAGAGGATAATCGTGAGTGGAGTTCTGGAATTCACCCAGGGAGCGAAGCGATCTCGATTTCTCATGCTTAAGGAAAAGACTGCCGTGAACACCGTTTTTTTCGATGCTGCGGGGACCTTGATGGGGCTTCGCGGAACCGTGGGTGAAATCTACGGGCGCTACGCCGAGCAGTTTGGATTTAACAACCGACGTGACGAGTCGATTCATCAGCAGATTGAACGGTCTTTCGCGAGTGCAATGAGGGAGACAGAACCGTTGACTTTTCCCGGGGAAATGGTCGATTCCATTGAGGAATTGGAAAAACGATGGTGGGGCAGGTTAGTGGGAGATACCTTTTCGCGCCTCGGGCCGTTTCCTCGAATAGACGAATACTTTGAAACCGTCTATGAAGTTTTCCGAACTCGGGAGGTCTGGCAGTTGGAAGGGCAGTGCCGAGAAGTACTCGAGGAATTACGGGACAAGGAGATCAAGCTGGGAGTGATATCGAACTTTGACTCCCGCCTTTTTGATCTTCTAGTCGACTTCAACATTGAAGAGTTTTTCGATGTTGTCGTCATCTCCAGTCATGCCCCTGCAGCAAAACCCAGCCCCCGGATCTTTGAGCATGCTCTGACGAAGATCGACTCTCAAGCTGAGGCATCTATTCATGTAGGTGATAGTCTCCGGGGAGACTATCACGCCGCTCAGTCCGCCGGCCTCCTGGCTCTTTTGTACGATCCAGGTGATCGGTACTCTTCCGGTGCGCATGAGCGACGGATAAGCTCTTTGACGGAGGTTTCCTCCTTTTTGGTATAGTTCCCAGTCCTATGGCCAAACAGAAGATCCGAATTGCCCACAGCCCCGACAGCGATGATGCGTTCATGTTCTACGCCCTGGCGACTGAGAAGATCGATCCGGGGGAGTTCATTTTTACTCACCAGCTGGAAGATATAGAATCCCTCAATCAGGCTGCCTCCAAAGGGACCTATGAAGTGACGGCCGTCAGCATCCATGCCTACGCCTATCTCCATGAGCAGTATGCACTTCTGAATTCGGGAGCCAGTATGGGTGAAGGATATGGTCCTGTTCTGGTCAGCAAGATGAGGTTTCCAATTGAAGAATTGCCCAATCGCACGGTAGCGATTCCTGGGGAACAGACATCGGCCTTTCTGGCGATGAAGTTGATACAGCCCGACTTTCAATACCGCGTTACCTCTTTTGATGAGATTATTCCAATGGTGCAGCGAGAGGAAGTTGATGCGGGTGTGGTCATTCACGAGGGACAGTTAACCTATCGAGACGACGGGCTTTTCAAGGTGTTGGATCTGGGAGAGTGGTGGGAGGAAAGCACGGGCTTGCCTTTGCCCTTGGGAGGAAACGTGATCCGACGTGACATGGGTATGCCGGTAATTCGTCAAGTGTCTGCCCTGATTCAGGAAAGTATCCGCTATGCAATCGCGCATAAGGAGGAAGCTCTTGCCTATGCGCTTCAGTTCGGACGCGGTCTGGATAGCCAGCTGGGAGAACGGTTCGTGAACATGTATGTGAATGAACGGACTCTGGATTATGGCGAGGACGGACGCAAGGCAGTTCAGCTCTTTCTTGATCGAGGCCACAAGGCAGGCTTGATTCCTCATTCTGTCAAGGTCGAGTTTGTCTAGTCCGTTGTGCTGGTCATCCGGAAATGGAGCACCAGATTACGAGTTGTTTTGATCTGACAGGCCCCGGGGAACTATAATCATTGTTTTGGAGGCATAAATCGTGGCAACAGTCTATATACCCACACCACTGAGACCTTACGCCGGCAACCAGGAGTCTTTGGAACTAGGAGGGACAACCGTATCCGAAGTCTTGGCCAATCTCACCGGACAGTATGATGATTTGAAGAAACACTTGTTCAGTGAAGAAGGCAAGCTGAGGAACTTCGTCAATATTTATGTGAACGACGAAGACATCCGCTATCTGGAGCATGAAGACACTCCGATCAAGGACGGCGATACCATCAGTATCGTCCCCTCCATTGCCGGGGGTGCAACCTCGGTTCAGACCCCTCCTGATCAACTGTCCCATGACGAAATCACACGTTACAGTCGGCATTTGATCATGCCCGAGGTCGGCATGGAAGGCCAGAGAAAGCTGAAGCAGGCCAGTATCCTATGTGTTGGAGCTGGTGGATTGGGCTCACCCCTGGCTTTTTACCTGACTGCAGCTGGAGTTGGAAGGATAGGCATTGTTGATTTCGACGTGGTCGATTTCAGCAATTTGCAGAGACAGATCATTCATTCCACCGCCGACGTGGGCCGACCCAAGCTCGAATCCGCTCGGGAGAAATTGCTCGCATTGAATCCGAACGTCACTGTTGAGACCCATGACATGATGCTCACCTCGAACAATGCGCTGGAGTTATTCAAGGACTACGACATCATTGCCGACGGAACGGATAATTTCCCCACTCGATACCTTGTGAATGACGCATGTGTCTTGACGGGTAAACCCAATGTCTATGGCAGCATATTTCGGTTTGAGGGCCAGGCATCGGTATTTGCCACTGCCGAAGGACCCTGCTATCGCTGCCTCTATCCCGAACCTCCACCTCCGGGCTTGGTTCCTTCCTGTGCCGAAGGAGGAGTTCTGGGGATTCTTCCCGGTCTGGTGGGGCTCATACAGGCGACCGAAGCCATCAAATTGATGTTAGGGGCGGGGGAGTCATTGGTGGGACGTCTGATGTTGTTCGATGCCCTGAAGATGAATTTTCGCGAATTGAAACTGCGGAAGAATCCGGCCTGTCCGGCATGCGGTGACAACCCGACCATCAAGGAACTCATCGATTATGAGATGTTCTGTGGAATAGAGCCGGTGACCGATGAGGCTCCGGCCGGCATCGAAGAAATGACCGCCACTCAGTTGAAGGCAGAATTGGATCAGGATCGTGATGTGTTCCTTCTGGATGTGCGTAATCCGGTCGAATATGACATCTGCAAACTCGATGAATCTCATTTGATCCCCTTGGATGAGTTGCTCAATCGAGTCCACGAATTGGACAGTGCCCGAGACATTGTCGCTTATTGTCGCAGTGGAGCTCGGAGTGCCAAAGCCATCGGTATTTTGCAAGGTGCAGGGTTTCGCAAGTTGCGTAATCTCAAGGGAGGCATCCTGGCCTGGGCGGACGAGGTCGACCCGAGCATTCCCAAGTACTGATCACACGGCCTTCGAGGTCCCCTTTCAGAAACCCAGCCACCTGTCGCAGGTGTAGTATACTGTTTGCTACAGGCAGAGGAACTGAGATGTCTATTACCATTAGCCCCGAAGCAGCCAGAAAGATTCAAAAGAACCTGGAGGCTGAAGCTATGCCCAACGGAGGTTTGCGCCTTGGGGTCAAAGGGGGCGGATGTTCAGGGTTGAGCTATGTCATGCGCTATGATTCGGAGAAGCAATCCAATGATAGAGTCTTCATGGAACATGGTGCCCGGGTCTTTGTTGATCTGAAAAGCTATCTTTATCTAAGAGGGATGACCCTTGATTGGCAGGAGCAGTTCATGCAGCAGGGCTTTACTTTTGTCAACCCGAACGCAACCAGGACTTGCAGTTGTGGGCTCTCCTTTGGGGTATAGGAGGTCTGACTCCCTCGGTGAAGTCGCACCCAGCATTCAGGGGGAACACCTGTTGAGCTGCGAGTTGAGCCCATGAGTATCCTTGCCTATATAACCGACCTGTTTTTTCAGGCCCAGATGAGTCAGGCAGCTCAGGCGGCGGCAGTGGAAGTGAAGGTCGTCTCGTCTCTGTACCATTTCCTGCCCGGGCTCGAAGCGCCGCCTTCCATGGTCATGATCGACCTTGATGCGAAAGGCATCAGTCCCACGACTTTGATTGCCCAGGTTAAAGAAAAAAAACCCGATCTTCCGGTCATTGCCTACGGCGCCCCCGAACAGCAGGAATTATTTGAACAGGCCCGAAATGCGGGGGCCGACAGGGTCCTGCCCCGAGAACAGGTATCCGATGAGCTGGAAAGCATTCTCAAACAATACGGCACGGCAAAGGATTCTTCGTAGCCGTCTCACCACTGAGACACCATAACCTCCCTAACCCCTGGTCTGGGACCAGGGGGTTCCACGTTCCAGGTTCCACGTTCCACGTGGGTCCGGAGGGTGGGAGGTGCCTCAGGCGGATGAAGAGCCGCTCATAGAGCCGCCCCTCTTTTCGTTAAACGTGAAGCTTTAAACGTCAGGAGCGTCCGAGCGGAGCGAGGCGAGTTAATCCCTGGTCCGGGTCATTTCAACTTCCACGGAGCTGATGCGATCTTTCAGGAGCTCCGGAAACTTGCGAACTTTAACCAGGACAGTCTTGATCCTGACATCGGTAAGAACCGACTGGCACACATGTGCGGTCAATGTCTCCAGAAGCTGGAAGGATTCTTGAGAAATGAGACTCTCCACCTTCTCCACGATCTCTTGATAATCGACGGTGGATTCTACCCGGTCTGATTGGGCGGCGCTCTCCAGGTCCAGTGACAGAGTCAGGTCGATCACGACCTGCTGAGGTTTTTCCCGCTCTTTTTGGGGGACCCCCACAAGGGCCTGGCACGAGATGCCGTTGATGTGAATCTTGTCCATGTCTGGTCTTGTTGATCCAGGGTAGTTTACTCAATTCCCAGGCTCCAGTATATTCGATGGGAAAGGAGAATTTTATGGCTCTTGATCGTGAAGTCGCCATCAAATACCTGGGGCACGCAACATTTCTCATGACTACCCCCGGGGGGGGGAGTCTACTGATTGATCCGTGGGTTCAGAATAATCCGGCATGTCCGGACTCGCACAAGCAGATCGATTCTGTGGATACCATGCTCATTACTCACGCTCACTTCGATCACATCCAGGATGCCGTCGAGATTGCCAAGACTCACCAGCCCGAGATTGGGTGCATCTTTGAGATCGGTAACTGGCTGGAGCGCAAGGGAGTTCAGAAGGTGAATCCGATGAACAAGGGAGGGACTCAGCAGATCAATGATGTGCGGGTCACGATGGTCGACGCTCGTCACAGCTGCGGTATTCTCGAGGATGACGGATCGATTAGCTATGGCGGTACGGCAGCTGGATACGTGGTGGAATTCGAAAATGGGTTCCGGCTCTACCATGCTGGGGATACCTGTGTTTTCGGGGATATGAAGATCATAGCCGAACTCTACCAGCCCGATTTGATTCTCCTTCCCATAGGGGATCGGTTTACCATGAGCCCTCGAGAGGCAGCCTACGCCTGCAGGTTGATGGATGCCAAAAAGGTTGTACCCATGCATTTCGGCACCTTCCCTCCGCTGACGGGAACGCCCCAGGAGTTAGAGGAACTGACCCGAGATCTGGGAACCGAGATCATCCAGATTCAGCCCGGGGAGACGGTGAGGTGAG
>JAZFRU010000005.1:0-5880 GCA_036445815.1 Acidobacteriota bacterium
CGCCTTGTCAGGCCGGCGCTTTCTTCGCTTCGTGACGAGAACCTATGAACAGTCCGGGCTAATCCTTTCCTTGGCGGTTCAGCCTGAGGAACAGGTAGCGGCCTCGCTTCGTTCGACCGCGTTTCACGTTTCAGGTTTAGCGTTTCACGAAATCCCGACAACTGGCTGAGGCACACTTCCGTGCGCCCCAATTGTGGGGCTGCAATTGGAAGAGAAAAGGAAAGAGAAAAACTATCTTCTCGGTGTCTCAGTGTCTCTGTGGTCAACCTCTTCTTCTGTGCCTCCGTGGTGAAGCCTCCTTGACCTCACCTCCTCACTTCCCGACAATAAGAGGTTTAGCCTATGAAGCATATTGTCGTTCGTGGGGCCCGGGAACACAATCTCAAAAACATCAATCTGGATATTCCACGTGACCAGTTGACGGTGATCACGGGTTTGAGTGGTTCCGGGAAATCGAGTCTGGCCTTTGACACTCTCTACGCCGAAGGCCAAAGACGGTATATCGAGTCTCTTTCCACCTACGCGCGGCAGTTTCTGGACCAGATGGAGCCCCCGGATGTGGACTCGATCATGGGGCTCTCTCCCGCTATCTCCATTGATCAGAAGAC
Organism: Acidobacteriota bacterium; assembly: GCA_036445815.1. Taxonomy (GTDB): domain Bacteria; phylum Acidobacteriota; class UBA6911; order RPQK01; family JADFOI01; genus JAPYTY01. The sequence continues at coordinate 609 of JAZFRU010000005.1, forward strand.
CACCATCAAGAATGTCCGTTCTACGGTGGGTACGATCACGGAAATCTATGATTATCTGCGTCTGCTGTTCTCCAGTATTGGCGCTCCCCATTGCCCGGACTGTGACAAGCCCATCACCCGGCAGTCGGTGGATCAAATGGTGGAACGAATCCTGGAACTCCCTCCCAGCAGCCGCATCATGATTCTGGCTCCGGTGGTGCGGGAACGTAAGGGAGAATTCAAAAAGCAGCTCGAGAAGTACCTCCAGGAAGGATTTATCCGAGCACGTGTGGATGGCACCCTCGTCAATCTCGAGGATCCTCCTTCCTTGAATAGAAGGAAGAATCACAGCATCGATGTGGTGATCGACCGACTTCTGGTTGACCGGGACTTTCGCGGCCGGATGGAAAACTCGGTGAAACAGGCGATCCGCATGGCCCAGGGGTTAGTCACCATCTCCATGATCAATGGTCCGGAGATCCTGTTTTCGGAATCCATGGCCTGTATGGACTGTGGCGTGAACATCCCGACACTGGAACCGCGAAGCTTCTCCTTCAACAGTCGATTCGGCGCATGCCCTACTTGTGACGGACTTGGTTGTGAAATGCATGTGAGCCTTGAGCGGCTTGTCGAAGATTCCAAGGCGCCCCTGTCCGACCTGAAGCTGCTTTTCTCGGATCGTGAGTTTCGGTTCTTTCTTCTGGAGTCATTGAGGGTTTTGTTGGAGAGATTCGAAGTCGATCCAGAGACCCCTTTCAATCAATACCCCAAGAAGTTGGTGAAAACGTTGCTGGAAGGAACCGAGGGCCCCATTCAATTCCAATTTGAGGGCCGTCGCTATCGATCACGTTTCAAGGGTCTCAATGAATGGTTCGTTCGAAAAGCGCAGACGACAGGCAGTGCTCGGCGGAGACAACAGTTGTTGAGTTTCATGGTGGAGGGGGGATGCAACGGATGCGGGGGCACTCGTTTGCGTCCGGAAAGCCATGCCGTACGAGTCAACGACTTGCGCATCTCCGACTATTGCGAACTGACCCTGGAAGAGTGCCTGAAAGCGGTGCGAAGGATCAAACTTTCGCCTCGTCAGACTGCCGTGGCTGGGCAGATTATCGAGGAAATCGACCAGCGTCTGGACTGTCTGTTGAGTCTGGGGTTGTCCTATTTGACTCTGGGGAGAAAGGCCGTATCGATCTCCAGCGGTGAGGCTCAACGCATTCGTCTGGCCACCCAGATTGGATCGCGCCTGCGGGGCGTGCTTTATGTACTGGATGAACCGTCGATTGGGCTTCATGCCCGGGATACCAACCGGCTTCTGGGCGCCCTCAAGGAGTTGCGGGATCTGGGCAACACCATCGTGGTGGTGGAGCACGACGAAGACACGATCCGAAGTGCCGACTATCTGGTGGACTTGGGGCCGGGTGCCGGAGCCGCCGGGGGACATGTGGTGGCGCAGGGGAGTCTGTCAGACGTGTTGAAGCAGCCCGAATCACTGACTGCGGAATATCTTAATGGCAGTCGGGCCATCTCCATTCCCGAAATGCGTCGCCAGGGAAATGGAAAGGCCATTGAATTGCTTGGAGTTCGCCACCACAACCTGCGCGACGTCGATGTAACCTTTCCTCTGGGTCGGCTGATTGCTGTGACGGGCGTTTCAGGATCGGGGAAGTCCTCTCTGGTAGAAGGAGTCCTTTATCGTGCCCTTTCTCGAACCCTCTATCGGTCTTTCAGGGAGCCCGGATCGCACCGTCAAATTCAAGGAGTGGAGTTGATCGACAAGGTGATTGAAATCGATCAGTCCCCCATTGGTCGGACTCCCCGATCGAATCCCGCCACCTATGTCGGTCTCTTTACCCCGGTCCGCGAACTCTTTTCGATGCTGCCCGAGTCCCGGGTTCGAGGTTACAAAGCGGGCCGATTCAGTTTCAATGTCAAGGGAGGTCGCTGTGAGGTTTGCCGAGGAGAGGGGCTGCGCAGAATAGAGATGAACTTCCTGCCCGATGTCTACGTGCTCTGTGAATCGTGCCAGGGGGCCCGTTACAATCGAGAAACGCTTTCCATCAAGTACGAAGGGCATTCGATTGCGGATGTGCTGGGCATGACCATCGAGGAAGCCTATCCCCTTTTCGAGAACCTGCCCCGAATTCAGACGAGATTGCGAACTCTGCTGGACGTTGGCCTGGGCTATGTCAGGCTCGGCCAATCTGCCACCACCCTGTCGGGGGGAGAGGCGCAGCGGGTTAAATTGTCCCGTGAGCTGAGCAAGCGCTCCACCGGGAAGACACTTTATGTGATGGATGAACCCACCACGGGACTTCACTTCGAGGATGTCAAGAAGCTGCTTGACATCCTCAACCAGTTAGTCGATCGTGGAAACACGGTGATCGTGATTGAACATAACCTTGAGGTCATCAAGTGTGCCGACTGGATCATTGATCTGGGTCCAGAAGGAGGAGAAGACGGGGGGCGTATTGTGGTCGCCGGTCCCCCTGAGAAGGTGATGAAATCGAAAGGTTCCCACACCGGAAGAGCGCTCAAAAAACTGCTTTCCAGGAATGTCCAAGTATAAAGAGTTCAAGCTGGACGAAATCAGGGACTATCCACTGAAGTCTCGTCCCAGTAAAGTGGCTGCGGAGGATCTGGCTCACCCTCTGGCCGAGGATTCACTCTCGGCCTTCACCCGATCACTGCCCCGAATTCTGGCCGCCGATCAGCTGCGTCTGCTGGTCGACAAGATACGAGAGGCCCGCGAGAAAAAGCGGGCGATTGTCTGGGGATTCGGAGGGCATGTTGTGAAAGTGGGACTCTCTCCGATCCTCATTGACCTCATGGAACGGGGTTTCGTGACCGCTCTGGCCACCAATGGAAGCGGCATGATTCATGATTTTGAAATGACCCTGAGCGGCCAGACTTCCGAAGATGTCGAGGAACAACTGGGGACGGGGGCCTTCGGGATGGCCAGGGAAACGGGAGAGTACCTGAATCGAGCCATCGTCGACGGAGCCGCCCAGGGACAGGGGATCGGGGAGTCGGTGGCCCGTTTCCTGGAGCAAAGTGATGCCTCCAATGCGGAACTGTCTCTTCTGCTTCAGTCCTACCGAAGGGACATTCCACTCTCCGTTTTCATCGCCATGGGGACGGATATTATTCACAACCATCCCCAGGCCTCTGGAGAGGCAATGGGGAAAGGCTCTCAAATTGACTTTCGCATCTTCACCCAGCAAGTGTCGCTTCTGGAGGACGGGGGGGTCTATCTGAATGTGGGTTCGGCCGTCATTCTTCCGGAGGTGTTTCTGAAGGCCGTGTCGCTGGTGCGCAATTCCGGGAGTTCCCTGGAGAAGTTCACCACTGCCAATCTCGATTTCGTTCAGCACTACCGACCCACCCGGAACGTGGTCCAGCGTCCGGTAGCCAAGGGCGGGACGGGCATCGCCTTGACCGGACACCATGAGATCATGGTCCCTCTTCTGGCGGCCATGTTGATACACGGATGATCCGTTTCACGTTCTACCTAGGGGCGACATCGTGGTGGACTTTGATCAGTCGGCAAGGACTTGTAGCAGCCGCTCTATGAGCGGCTTTCGGTCACAGTTTGCAAGGTCTTGTAGCAGCCGCTCTGTGAGCGGCTCTCCGGATCAGGGGGGCATCGAAATTCAGTAACATGATGCGTGGAACCTGGAACGTGGAACGTGGAGCGCGTTGGCCGAAGACCGGTGCCCCCTGGTGGCTTCTCAGCGGCGTTCTGGTTCTTTGTTGCCTGGGTTGGACGGTACTGAGCAGCCAGTTTCACTACGGCCAGGGCCACACCGAACGTCCCATTATCCCCTTCCTGATCCTGTATCTTCTGGTCTGGCTCACTTGTGGAGCCGGCTATTTCATGTTGAGAAAGTCCCGAGGGACAGGTCCGTGGGTGTTGATCGTGGTGGCCGGGCTGATTGCCAGAGCCGTGCTGCTTCCCTCCAACCTGATCCAGGAGAATGACGTCTACCGCTATGTCCTGGACGGTCAGGTGCTCCTGGATGGCTCGAACCCGTACCGTTATTCGCCCCTGGTGATCAGTGACCTGGGGGGAGAGTCTCTCCGGCAGGAGTTGAGGCGTCCCGAGGCCCAGCAGGTGCTCTCTCGAATCGGTTATCCGGAGATTCCCACCGTATATCCGCCCGCCGCTCAGGCGGCTTTCGCCGCAGGTGCCTGGCTGGGGGGGTGGAACTGGATGGGGCAAAGATGGGCCTTTCTCTTCATCGATTTGATGGTCATGGCCTTGCTCTTGGTGTTGCTGCGGCGATTACAGGTTCCCAGGCCCTGGATCCTGCTGTATGCCTGGAATCCCTTGGTCTTGAAGGAGATTACCAATTCAGCTCACGTTGATGTCCTGGTGTTGATGTTCCTCCTGCTGATGTTGATGGGGCTGATAGAACAGCAGCGAGTGGGAGGTGTAGGATGGTCTCTTTTCTCGGGCGTGATGATGGGGTTGGCGATCTTATCCAAGATTTACCCGGTGGTCCTGGTCCCTGCGGCGTGGATCTTCCTGCGCCGCCGAAGTCAGACGGTTTGGGTGGGGCGGGCGTTTCTGATCGCCGTGGCAGGCACCGGGATACTGGGAGTCCTTCCCTTTGTTCTGGTCGGGTATCAACGTCTCACGGCGGGGCTGACCACCTATGCCAGCCGCTGGGTGATGAATGAAGGGGCCTTCTGGCTTATGTCAGCGCTCTCTTCACATCCCCGTTGGGTGGCGGTTCTGTTGATTGGCATGGTTGCCGTTGGGTTCCCCTGGCTGCGTAAGAGTCAGGATGTCGCATCTCTGGTGGGGGACTTTCAGTGGGTGGGACTGCTGTGGTTCTTACTGCTTCCTTCGGCTTTTCCCTGGTATGCCCTTTTTTTGGTGGTTCTGCTCCCCCTCAAGCCCCAACCATCAGGTCCTTCCGCTGCGACCCTGGTCCTGTCCGGAGTGATCGGACTCTACTACCTGAGTTTTTACTACGAGTATCATGGGTTTCCGAACGTCTGGTGGGGGATCACCAGGGGGGTGGAACACGGTCTGATCTGGATCTCACTGGCTCTTTTTGTAATCTATCCGACAGAGACAAGGTTGAAGATTTCGACGGGCTCAGCGATGATAGAATGAGACACTTCTAAAAATGCATTATACTGGCTTGAAGAAGGAGAATTAAGATGCAACTGAGAGTATTGATAGTTTTGATGGCTTTAATCGGTAGTTCCAATCTGGCGCTTATGGCGCAATTGGAAGGCAGCGGGACCAGCGAGGGCAGTGCGACCATCGAAGGCAGTAGCGCCT
>JAZFRU010000006.1:0-5856 GCA_036445815.1 Acidobacteriota bacterium
CCGTAAGGCCGCTTTAAATATTGCCCCTGGGGCTCTCCCACGACTTCACCATTCTGGTAAATCAGCTTGCCTCGCAGGAAAGTGCTCTTGACGCGGCCCGTCAGTTGCACGCCCTCGAAGGGGGTATAGCCTTGCGAGGAGGGAGATCCTGTGGTCTGAACCTGAAAGGACTCATCGGGATCCAGAAGAACCAGGTCCGCGTCATAACCCACGGCGATGTCTCCTTTGGCGAGCAGGCCATATCGGCGAGAGGGATTCCAACACAACAATTCAGCCATTTGATTGAGCGACATTCCCCGTTTACTGCCTTCGCTGAAGACACCTGAGAGAAGATACTCGGTTCCACCAAAGCCGGCCTTTGCCAGGAAAATATTATCGGATTCCTGAGGGTCCACTTTCTGTTCGGACGAGCAGCAGGCATGATCGCTGACGATCCAATCCACCTTTCCTTCCAATACGGTCTGCCAGAGAAATTCCACGTCTTCGCGGGAACGGATGGGTGGATTCACCTTGGCGTAAACACCGGCGGGCGCATCGATGTCCAACAACAGGTGCCCGACCGTGACTTCACGCCGAAAGTTAATATGAGGAAACACCTCTTGCATCATCAGAGCGGCTTCCATGGCCTTGCGCGAGGAGAGGTGAAGCAGGTTGATGTTGGCGTATTCGGTTTCATGGGATAGATAGGAGGCGATAAAGATGGCCAGGCCTTCCGAGTGGGGAGGACGAGCGGCGCTGTAGGCTGCCAACCCGGTCAGGGTTCCATCCTCCTCAACCATTCGGGTGTAGGCGTTCATGATCTCCGCAGTCTCACAGTGCAGGCTCAGGCTCAGGTAATCCCTCAGTTCGGGGTGTTGATCAGCCACTTCCTTGAGTCCCCGCATGATGAATTCGAAGTGGGCCAAATCGTAATTCTCGTCATCATCGATCATGAGAAAACTTCTCTGGTCGGAGGACCTTCCGTGAAGTCCATGACCGCCGTAGAACATAAAAATCTTGAAAGAGGTGACCCCGAATTCCGTGGCCAGTTGTCCCATTTCACGAATGTGCTGACCCGTCATGGGGGCCAGATGATAGGCGTAGTCGACGTGGAAGTGTCCCCGGGAGCGTTCCATCACCTCAGGGAACAGTTCACAGTAAGGACCGGTCTTGTTCAGGTAGTACTGCCCGGTTCTCATGTAATTGATGCTGGAAGTGACTCCTCCCATGGCGGCCGCCTGGCTCTCGGAAATCGCATCCTCTTCCAGTTCATGGTAAATCCCCACATGCATGTGGGCATCCACTAATCCCGGGAATCCGAGAAGGTTTTCTCCGTCAATGATTTCGGCTCCTTCCTGGGCTGGAATGTCCCCTGCGATGTGGACGAAGCGTCCCTCCTGAATGGCCAGATCCAGGTGTTCCACCTCCTGGGTATTGGGACGGACCACGCGAACGTTTTTGATGAGGGTGTCGTAAGAGGGGATTTGAGTCATTTTTTCACCACAATGCCAGCTCTGGATAGTTCCTCGATCTGTTCGTCCTGATAGCCCAGACTGCGCAGGATGTCCTGGGTGTGCTCACCTGTCTGGGGGGGATCCCGTCGCAGGCCAAAGTCATGGTCGCTCATCTCAATGGGCGTACGAGGCATCTTGGTACGGACGCCATCGGGAAAAACGGTTTCAAGCAGTCCAGCTCCCTGGTTGAGTTGAGGATCCTCGAAGAGATCCTCCGGTCGGGTCACGGGGGCAAAGGGTATACCGGCCTTGTCACACAGTCGAAGAGCCTCAGTCTTGGTGAGTTTGGCCAGGGTGGCTTCGATCTCCGGGATGAGCCGTTCCTCTTGAGCAATGCGATCATTATTGGTTGTCAAACTTTCGTCTTCAAAGAGGTCTTGTCGGTCGAAGGCCTCGCAGAACCTCTGCCAGTGGCGGTTGCTGGTGATGCCGATGAAGACGGACTCCTGGTCCCGGGTCTTGAAGATTTGATAGACCGACCAGGTGCTCATTCGTGCTGACATGGGGGGCAGCGGTTTGTCCGAGAGGGCCGCGCAGGCCATATGTTGGCCCATGAAGAAGGCGGCGGTTTCAAACAGCGCGCTCTTGACGAATTGCCCCTTCCCGGTCTGTTCCCGTTCTCTCAGAGCCAGCAGGATAGCGATGACCCCAAACAGCGCTCCGCCGATATCGACAATGGAGGCTCCGGCTCGAAGCGGTCGGCCCGGCGGTCCCGTCATGTAGGCCAATCCGGCCATCATCTGCACGATTTCATCCAGGGCCTGGCGTTGTTCGTAAGGGCCGCGGAGAAACCCCTTCAAGGCGCAGTAGATGAGTCCCGGATTGAGCTTGTTCAACTTGTCATAACCGTAGCCAAGACGTTCCATGGTCCCGGGACCGAAGTTCTCCATCAGGACGTCGGCTTGCTCTACCAGTTTCATGATGATTTCACGTCCCTCATCACTCTTGATATCCAGTGCCAGGGATTGTTTGTTGCGACTGAAGAAGGGAAAGAAGCCGGTTCCGAATCCCTTCAGGTCTCGGGTTGGATCACCCTGGGGCGGCTCTATATGAATGATTTCAGCCCCCAGATCACCCAGAACCACACCACAGGCAGGCCCCATGATGGCATGAGTGAATTCAAGGATTCGAATCCCTTCCAGGGGGAGAGCTTTGTTTTTCGTGTCATTCACAGGTCATAGTCTCCGTGATTTTTAAGGTATGCAGTCAAGCCTCCTTCATGGAGAATCTCCTTCATTACCCGCGGCATTTCTACTGCCTGATAGGTTTGCTCGGCAGTCAGATCGGTTACGGTACCGCTTTCCAGATCAATTTCCAAATCATTTTTGTCGGCAATGTCGTGTGACCCAATTTCCAGGACGGGCAGGCCGATGTTAATGGCGTTTCGGAAAAAAATCCGGGCGAAGGAGCCTGCCACGATCCCTGCCACACCGGCGGCCTTCAAGGCCAGCGGTGCCTGCTCCCGGGATGATCCGCAGCCGAAATTCTCGCCCGCGACCACGAAATCACCGGACTTCATCCGGGTACGAAAATCCGGGTCCAGGAACTCCAGGACATGAGCTGCCAGCTCATCGACGTCCAGTGTCTTGGTGTACTGTCCCGGGATGATCTGGTCGGTGTTCACATGATCTCCGTACCGATGTGCCTTGCCTTTCATGGTTGTTCCTGAGTTTCGTTCTGGAGGGAGGGTGAACCGTCAGGCGGTGCACTGATGACCCCACGCAGGGCGGATGCCGCAACGGCAGCAGGGGAGGCCAGGTAGATGCTGGAATTGGGGTTCCCCATACGCCCTTTAAAATTGCGATTGGCCGTTGAAATGACCACCTCTCGATCCCCCGGAACGCCCAGATGAGTGCCCACACAAGGACCGCAGCCCGGAGTGATGAAGGTGGCTCCGGCCTGACTGAGAATCTCGACCGTTCCCTGCTGAAGGGCTTGATTGAAGACCTCCCTGGAGGCCGGTGCAATGATCATCCGGACATGCGGTGCGATGTGGTGTCCTTCCAGTATCTGGGCTGCCGCCTGCAGGTCCTCGAGCCTGCCGTTGGTGCAGGTTCCGATAAAGGCGACGTCGATCGAGGTGCCTGCAGCTTCTTCCAGGGAGACGGCCTGGTCTGGCGAATGGGGGAGGCTGATTTGTGAGGACAATTCGGAGACGTCAAACCGATAGACCTTGTGGTAGTGGGCATCCGGGTCTGCCTTCATGGGTTCAAACGGGTAAGGCAATGTGAGGCCTGCAGGATCCACGATCCCGGATTTCGCACCCATTTCAACCGACATACTTGCCAGCGTCATTCGACTCGCCAGAGAAAAACCCTTGATGGCCTCACCCGTATATTCGATTGCCTGGTAGTTGGCTCCGTTGGTTCCCAGTTGACCCACCAGAAAAAGGATCAGGTCTTTGGCAGAGGTATCCGTGGAGAGGTTTCCGGTGATTTCAACCTTGATGGTGGGAGGGACCTTGATCCAGGTTTTTCCCGTGCTCATCAAGGCAGCCACATCGGTAGAGCCCATGCCGGTGCCAAACGCTGCCACCGCTCCGTAGGTACAGCTGTGCGAGTCGGCTCCGATCACGATATCACCCGGGCGAACATGTTCGTTTTCCACCATGACCTGGTGGCAAATGCCGGCACCGACGTCATAGAGCCTGCAGCCCATTTCTTTGGCAAATTTCCGCATCAGGGCATGCAGATTGCCGATGCGGGGGTTGGGTGCAGGTGCCGCATGATCGATCACCAGAATGACTTTCTCCGGATGCCAGAGGCGGCGGGTGCCCATCTCCTGGAAGGCCTTGATGGCGTAGGGGGCGGTCGCGTCGCTGGCCATGACGGCATCGACGGGCACGATCACCAGTTCCCCCGGTTGGACCGACTTCCCCAGATGTCGGGAGATGATTTTTTCCGTGAGGGTTTGACTCATGAGCAGACAACCTTGCCAGCCGGGCTATCCAGACGATACATCTTGCCGGGTAAGGTTCTTCCCAGAAACTGTTCCAGTCGGCGAGAGCATTCGGCGACCCTGGGCAGGTCGATGCCGGTCTCGATGCCCATGGAATGCAGCAGGTAGAGGGTGTCCTCGGTCGCGATATTGCCTGCTGCCCCGGGAATGAAGGGACATCCTCCCAGCCCGGCCAGAGCCGTGTCAAACCAGCTCACTCCGCATTCCAGAGCGGCCGTCAGGTTGGCCAGGCCGGCTCCTCGAGTGTCGTGAAAATGAAGGACCAGGGGTGTCTGCTCCGCCATGGGGAGCAACTGGGACAGCAACTGCTTGACCTGGAGAGGATTGGCCATGCCGGTGGTGTCGGCCAGGGAAATCATATCGGCCTGCATCGAGAGAAGCTGCTCGGTCATTTTCAGGATTCGATCCAGGGGAATGGGACCTTCGTAGGAGCAGCCGAAGACACACTGAAGTCCCACCCTTATCTGCATACCTTTCTGGCGGGCCAGATCCACCATTTCCTTCAGATTGCTCATGGCCTCATCCACGCCGACGTTGGCATTTTTCAGGCTGTGGGTATCGCTGACGGATATCGACAGATCCAGAACGGTGATGCCCGCCGTATGAGCTCGTTCCACGCCCTTCTTGTTGAGCGCCAGAGCGCGGTACTGAACGTCGGGTGCGGCCGCAAGTTTGCGGCAGAGCTCTTCGGCATCAGCCATTTGAGGGACCCATTTCGGGTGGACAAAAGAGGTGACCTGCAGTTGACGCATGCCTGCTCGCGCGAGAGATTCAATGATCTCGACCTTCAAGTCAGTCGGGATGGGCTTCTTCTCGGCCTGAAAACCATCTCGAGGTCCCACCTCGATCAGATTGACTTTCTCAGGCAGGTTCATGGCAGCTATTCTATCAGCGTGCAGGCGTATCCGGAATGCAGAAGGTGTTGGGAGACGAGTAGGAGGGTACGGCCCAGGCTGTCTCAGAACTCAGGGCTCCCCTACTAGCCCTTCTTCAGCTTAGACAGGGTTATGAGATGGCCTGGGCCCTGCGCCCCGGATCAGGTCGGTAGGTGTGGCTCTCCGGATTCGACACGCTCAGGCACCTCCCACCCTCCGGATTTACGTTAAACGTGAAACATTAAACATGAAATGTCAGGAGCGCTGGTCGAAGACCAGCGCTCCTAGAACTGCACTAAATGAGTGTATTTAACAATGAGGGCACGGAAGAGGTCGATGCTTGAACCGGTGAGACGGTCTTCGGTGAGCACCACGCTGAAGTAGCTCAGGGGACGATGCTCCCAGTTGAAGCGAAGGTTGGTGAGGACCTTACCGGTGCTTTCGTTATATTGCACAAAGGCATCGAAGAAGACCTTGGGATTGAACGAGTAGTTGAAGCGCAGTCCATAGAGATCGGCACGGAAGTCACC
>JAZFRU010000007.1:0-3045 GCA_036445815.1 Acidobacteriota bacterium
AACCCAGTCACGGAGGAATAAACATGACGAAGCCAGCCCCGAAACTTCAAAAAGAAGAAGAGCCCTTGATCCCATACGTGGAGCCGGAAGACTTTGACCCTATCTTGCAGGAGCGTTCCGAAAAATATTCGCGGCGCATGGGATTCCTTCCCAACTGCAACAAGCTTTATGCTCACCGTCCTGCCATTGCGGCTCCCTTGTGGGATCTCAACAGTGCCATTATGCGGGACGAATCTTCCACTCTTCCCCAGGGCCTCAAACGCCGCATCGCGACCCGCCTGGCCAAGCTTAACAACTCCACCTACTGCGTCAGTCACCACTGCGGCATCATGCAGCGTGCAGACGATCAGGACAGGTTGAAGGATGAAGGGTGGGGTTCTGGAGACGAAGCTGTGCGTTCCCTGCTGGTCGATTCGGGTAATGGCACGGATGAGTTTGAGAAAGCCTGCTTCGACTTCGCCGATGCCATGACCCTGGATCCGACCACCATCTCGGATGAGATTTACGATCGGATCAAGCAGCAGCTCTCACCTGCTCAGATTGTGGAGCTTTCCGCGGTTGTGGGGTTCTGGAAGCTGTACAACACCATACACAGTGGGTTGAAGGTGCCTCTGGAAGAGCACCTGCTCGAATTTTCAGGCTGGATCAACGCCTAAATAAGCTGGAGACAAGAGTAGGGGCGCACTGGGAGCGGTCTCACTCCGCTCGCCCGCGTTCCATGTTCCACGTTCCACGAAAAGAAGGGTTCCCTTCGGTCAAGGATCGAGTTTATGTAGCGGCCGCTCACAGGAGCAGCCTCACTCCGTTCGGCCGCGTTCCACGTTCCAGGTTCCACGTTCCACGAAAGAGAATGTGGCTGTGCGCCCACCGATCAGGCGGCAAGCACTAGTGTAGCGGCCGCTTATTAGCCCGACTATCTCACACCCGCTCTACTGCATCGGCGCCATGATTCGCCCTGACTGTGTTGCATGACCCGCAAGCGGGTACCCCTCGGTCTCCTCGACGTACTGCACAGTACGTCTGCGGTGCCCTACCATCGCGCGCCTTGTCATGTCGGCCCTTTCTTCGCTTCGCTCAGATGAAGGCGGCGCTGCTTCGTGACGAGAACCTCTGCATCTTACGGGCTTTACCCGAATGCTGTACCAACAGACTGTTAACGTGCCGCGGAGGCCGCTCTGTGAGCGGCCCTCCGGATTCGGCGCAGGACTTCATTCTTTCTTTCGTGAAACGTTAAACGTGAAACATGAAACGACGGGAACGCTGGTCCTCGACCAGGGCTCCCGTCAGCCGGTCAGGACTTCATCCAGCCTGGTCAGCGCCAATGCGGCGGCTTTTTGTTGAGCTTCCTTCTTGGAGCCACCACTGGCTCGGGCCAGGGATCTTTCCTGGATGTAAACTTCGACCACGAACTCCTTTTCATGGTCGGGGCCGAGTTCCTCGATGACGCGGTAATCGGGTTCAGAAAGTCCGCGTGCGTGAAGTTGTTCCTGTAAGAGAGATTTCCGATCCTGAAAATCCAACTGTTCTTCTCGGATGTCATCCAGTCGGGAGCGAAATCGTGAAAGAACGAAGCGACGGGTCGGCTCTAGACCCCCGTCCAGAAAGATGGCGGCTATGAGGCTTTCAAAGAGATCTGCCAAAAGCGCCTTCTTGTATCTACCCCCTGTTTTTTCCTCTCCGTGACCCAGTTTCAGGAAGACCCCCAGATCCAGTTCTCGGGACAGCGAAGCCAGCTGGTTGGTAGAGACCAGGAACGATCTGATTTTGGATAGTTTGCCTTCGTTGTGGGAGGGAAATGTTTGGAAGAGATAGTCACTGATCAGGAAGCTGAGAATCGCATCACCCAGGAATTCGAGAGCCTCATAGTCCTCGGAAGCTCCACCGGTGACGGTTGGCTTATGCTCGTATGCGAAGGAGGAATGGGTCAGAGCCCTCTCGAGAAGCTGAGGTTCGGTAAAGCGATAATCAAGAAGAGCCTGCAACTCTTGTAGGTCGGTCTGCATCATCGGCTCCCCATCAGGCCGCATCCCCCATGGGAAGTACGGCCTGGCGAAAGGAAGATCAGTACAGAGACTTTTTAGGCTGCCCTTCCTGCTGTTGCAGGTCCATTTCCTGCTGCTGCATCTCCTGCTGTAACCGGAGCTCTTCCTCGGCCTCCATCTGCTGGGCCAGGGCCTCTCTTTCAGCTATTTTCTGGTCGATGTAGTCGCGCTGTTCCTGGACTAACTGGTCGATGGTCAGGGGGTCTCGCTTGAGGAATTCGAGAATGGTTGCCAGTTGCTCCCGGGCCAGTGCCGAAGCGATTCCATCGGAAGCCACCGCACGTGCGTAACTATCGACCGCCAGTTCAGCTTCATTCAATCGCGTGTGGGCATAGCCTAGCCGAAAGTAAGCCGCATCGAATTCGGGATCCGAATCCGTCGATTCACTCAGGTATTGGACAGCTCGCTTCATCATGGCCTCACCACCTCCGGCCATTCCGGAGGATTTCTTCAAATAGGCCAGGCCTTGAGCATAGTTTGAGTCTGACATGGACCGTTCACTGCGTATAAGCCACTCACTGACCGACATTTCAGCGGGCTTCTCCATTGCCTTGATGACTTCAATCCCCTGTTGAGCCAGATCAATGGCCCGGTTGTTGTCGCCTCGCTCAGCGAAAGCCAGGGCCATCATGGGGCGAATGTCGGGGTCATTGGGAAGCAACTCAAGGGTTTTGTCACCGTGGGTGACCAAGTTTTCGAAATCATTCAGCTGCTGGTAAGCAAACGCCATTCGTTTATGGACATAAGACGCAATATCGTTGGTGGGGAAACGTTCCAGAAACAGTTTTCCCGTTGAGATCATCTGATCGGGTGTTTCGGCGCTGGAGACCGTCTGCCAGGCTGCAAATGCCGCATCGAAAAAACTTATGGACTGAAGCGCATCCAGTGCTTTGGTGGCATCCTTTTCATTCTTGGCCACGGCCTCAAAACCGATCAGCTTCCCAGGGGTTACGGTCACGGCCACGGCGTGGTTGACCCTGTTACGTCGGCCTTTTGTACGGAA
>JAZFRU010000008.1:0-8359 GCA_036445815.1 Acidobacteriota bacterium
TGGAACCTGGAACGCGATGGTCGAAAACCATCGCTCCTAGGGAACCAGCGTCGTCCCCGTTTTGTCATCCAGGGCGTCGACCAGAGCATTGGGAGTGAGGCCACTGACAATCTGCACGGCGGGTACTCCTTGATCGAGGACACTCAAGGCCGTCTCCACCTTGGGGATCATGCCATCCGTGAGACGTCCCTCTTCGAGGAAGGATCTGGCCTCTCCGACGGTCAGTCGGCGAACACAGCTGGAGGGATTGTCAACATCCAGATAGATCCCTTCCACATCGGAGACCGAAATCAACCGACTCGCCTGCAGTTTTACGGCCAGTTCCGCTGCCAGGGTATCGGCATTAATATTGAAAATCTGACCATCGCGGTCCGCGCCCAGGCAACTGATGACGGGAACGAATCCGCTTTCCCAGAAACGCTCCAGGACTGATGGGTCGATATTCTCGACTTCTCCAACCAGTCCGAAATCAATCTGTTGGATACTCTGAGGTCCTGAAGCATCGGGCCGGATCATGGACAGGGGAGGCCGTTTTCGGCAGGTGATCAATCCGCCATCATAACTGGCTATCCCCACGGCACAGACGCCTGCCGCCAGAAGTTGAGAGACCAGGGTGCGGTTGATGGCCGAGAATGCCATCTTGGCCGCTTCAAGAGTCGCCTCATCCGTGACCCGACGCCCCTGATGCTGGACAACAGGGTCACCCAGCCGACGAGACAAATGGGTCAGCTGTTTTCCCCCGCCGTGAACCACCACCAGTTCATGCTCATCCCGTGCCACCTGAGCAATTTGCTGACAGAGGGGCCGGAGCAGCTCGGCCTCACCCAGAACCGATCCCCCCAGTTTAACGACCAGAATCATGCCGTTTTGACGGCCTCCACGAACATGTCTACCTCCCGGGTGGTGATCGTCAAAGGAGGCATCATCCGCAGCACCTGAGGGTCCATGGAAGAGCCGGCCAGGATGTGCTGCTTCAAGAGAACTCCCTGGAGCTCCTTCGCGGTCCTGCCTTCGACCACCCTCACACCCACCAGAAGCCCTCTTCCCAGCACCTCCTGAACGATGGAACATTCCATCAGCTTCTCTCTGAGATACTCGCCCATGCGAGCCGCGTTTTCGATTAGATTTTCCTCTTTAATGACGTCCAGAGTCGCCTCCATGGCGGCGCACGACAACGGACCGCCTCCAAAGGTGCTTCCCAGATCTCCATTCTTGACGCCTGCTGCCAGCTCCTGGTTCACCAGGACAGCGCCAGCCGGAAATCCCGAAGCAATACCCTTGGCCAGGCTCACCAGTTCGGGGTAGATGCCGTGATGTCCGGAATAGAGAAACGATCCGGTTCGCGCCACGCCGGTTTGAACCTCGTCAAAAATCATCAGTGCACCGTGAGTCTTGCACGCCGCCTGGAGATCCTTCAGAAGATCGGAGGCAATCTCCTCGACCCCTCCCATGCTCTGAATGGGTTCGATCAAGACCGCTGCGGTTTCGCTGGAAATGCTCTCGACCACCTCTTCTCGAGACACCACTCGATGCATCGGTACCGGGGTGTTCAAATAGTCGCGGTACTTGGAAATTCCCGTGGCCGACAGAGATCCATAGCTGCGACCGTGGAACGATCCCTCCAGAGAAAGGACTTCACGACGCCCGGTGGCGGTACGAGCCAACTTCAAGGCGTTCTCGTTGGCCTCGCTGCCGGAGTTCACCAGGAACGCTTGATAATAGGGTGGGCCCGCCAGCGTCACAAGCTTGGCTACCGCCCGAGCACGAACTGAGTTATAGGAGACGTTGGAATAAAAGATGAGCTGAGCTGCCTGTTTCTGGATCACCTCCACCACATGAGGATGACAGTGGCCGGTCGAAGCCACGGCATGGGCGCCGTAAAAGTCCAGGTACTTGTTTCCCTTCTCATCAAAGACATAGCAGCCCTCGCCTTTCTCGATGAAAAAGGGAAACTTGCCATAGGTGGGCAGCTGGTAACGATCTTCTTGTTGTTTGAGTTGGTCGCTCGTTTTCATTTCTTCTTTTCTTCGTTCGTTTGTTGGTTCGTTTGTTCGTTCGGTCCATCCTGCTTTACCCGAGGACAATGAAACGAAACAACGAACTCGTGGCGGAGCCACGGGTTCACGGCATCACGGGAGCATTCTCCAGACCCATTTCCTCGGGAAAGTCACAAATCAAATTCATGTTCTGGACGGCCTGCCCTGCAGCACCCTTTCGCAGGTTGTCCAGCACCGACCATACAATGAGAAATCCGTCCTGGGTAGCCGCACCGATGTCTACAAAATTGGAGTGTCGGACCGAATTGACGTTGGGACAGTCCGGCACCCAGCGGATAAAGAAATCGGATCCATAGTAGTCCAGATAGAGCCGGGCCAGATCCTCGACCTTGGCCTTCCGGTTCAGCTGCATGTAGTGGCTGGCAAAGATCCCTCGGACGAAGGGCGCCGAATAGGTCTGAAAGACCAGCGGATTATCAGATTCACCTAGGACCTGGGTGATCTCCGGGAGATGCTGATGGGAGAAAGGCTTGTAGGGGAACAGACTGTTGGAGCGCCAGGGATGATGAGTCGTGGCCCCGGGAGACCGGCCCGCTCCGGATGAACCCGTTTTGGTATCCACAAAGACGGCTCCCTCGATCCACTCTTCCCGGAAAAGAGGATGAAGGGCCAGCAAAGTGGCGCTGGCAAAACAGCCGGGATTGGCAATGCGGCGGGCACTGCGAATCTTTTCGCGATTCAATTCGGTCAGACCGTAAACGAACTTTTTCTGCTCCTGGGTCGACTCCAGGGGGAAATGATAAAACTTTTCAAATACGTCAGGATCGGAGATGCGAAAGTCGCCACTGAGATCGATCACCACCAGATCTTCAGGCAGCCCGGGGACGATCTTCATGGCCTCGCCGTGCGGCAAAGCCAGAAAAAGCACATCCAGATCGCCAGGGGAGAGCTCCTCCAGAGGGGAAAAACTCTGCTCCAACACTCCCTGCAGATGTGGATACACCTGCGCAACTCTTTTCCCGGCATGTCGTTCAGACGAAATCCAGGCCAGTTCCGCACCTGGATGACCGAGGAGAATCTGGACCAGTTCCATCCCCCCATAGCCCGAACCGCCGGCTATTCCAATTTTAGCCATGGCATCAGAGATTCCAGAACAAAGGTACAGATCGTACCCGCTCCATCGAAGGCATTGCCAGCGGGAAGGGCCCAATTTTCCTCCACATAGCGAATCCCTTCCGCACTGTCAGTCACAGATCCCGAGATCAGAATGGGATAGCCGCGCAGCCCCTTTTGAGAGAGCCACTGCAGCCCCCCCCAGGCACCCATCAAATCGTTGGCACACATGATCATCGACACGCAACTGGACATGAATTCGCCATCCTCGAACAGTGATGCACCTTGATAGCCACCCAGCACCCCATCCCCCATTTCCAGGACAATGAAGTCGGGTTTTGATTCAGACAGGTAGTGCACCATCGAACGTGCAATGGGAGCCACTGATTTCACCTGGGCCGTGGAAGGGATGCCGAAGTCTTGAAAACTCAAAGAGTGCTGAGCGCCGCTCTCCTTCATGATAATGGGATCTCTCAGACACCCCACCCCGGCAATCTTCCCGGCATTGATCGAAAACCCCTTCTTTGAGAACAACTTGACGAGTTCGGTGCAAACGGTCGTCTTCCCCGAATTCATACAAGTGCCCAGCACCAACACCACAGGCACCGAAGACTTGGGGTCACTCACCAGGGGGAGAGCGAAGTTTTTCAAATTGGCCGGCTGCCCATGGTGGGAAACGGTCCCCAGGTACTCCAGCTTGGTGGGCCAACCCAGGTCCCGGTGAAAAGCGGTACATTCTCCGATGACGCCCCCCCGGTTGAGCAGGTAAAGCTCCATCCCCGCCTTCAGTTCAGCCGGAGGCCCACCTGAAAATCCCTGCAGAGCCTTACGCGTCCCGAGTGCACCCAGAATCAGCGCTCCTTCATGAAGCGGTACATTTTCACCGTCGCAAGTCTCCAGCAGTGAATACTCTCGATTCACCGATTGGACTCGCACCAGGACCACGTCTCCCTGCTCTCCCTTTGGTTCCTCCGTCACTTTCAGCAACCCGGCCAGGGGTACCCGACAGGTCACGGAGGCGATCAAGTCAGGGGCCACGCTCTCGCCCTTGGTTTCAGAAGTAGGATCTAACAACACTTTAACCTGCATGTTTCCGCATCCTCAATGCATAATTATGCATATTATGCGGGATATAGTCAATCATTGGTGCATAAATATGAGAACGGGCGGCGCACTTCCCTGCTTCACCTTTCATGATCCCTGTTTCACGCGGTCAATGGGTGCGCTTGAACCCGTACACTCCCCTCCCACCCACTGGCCTTCCGTTCGCACAACCGTGGCCCCCTGAGATGATCGGCAATAAACTCCCCGATATTCTGAAACCGTGAAACTTACTGGCGTAGAAGTGCATCTTTTCATTTGGTACACTTGAATGTGGATTTTATTGCCCGCGTGGAGGCGTCATGTCTGAAAAAATCTTTATTTTTGACACCAGCTTGAGAGACGGAGAACAATCGCCCGGATGTTCCATGAACCTCCAGGAAAAACTCGCCATGGCGCATCAGCTCGAGCGTCTTAACGTGGATATTATTGAAGCCGGGTTCCCCATTGCCTCGGACGGTGACTTCGAGGCCGTCAAGGCCATCGCGGCAGAGATTCGACAACCCACGATTGCAGCCCTGGCAAGGGCTAATCGGGCCGATATTGTGCGAGCATGGGAGGCCATCGAAAAGGCCGAAAAGCCCCGCATCCACACCTTTATCGCCACCTCCGACATCCACCTGGAGTTCAAGCTGCGCAAGTCCCGCTCAGAGGTCCTGGAACAGGCGACCGAAGCGGTTAAGATAGCCCGAGACCTCTGCTCGGATGTGGAATTCTCCGCCGAAGATGCCACCCGAAGCGATATCGATTACCTGGCCGAAATCTTCGAAGCGGCCATCGCTAACGGGGCCACGACCATCAACATTCCGGACACGGTGGGCTACACGATCCCGCAGGAGTATGGTCCTTTTATCGAGAAACTGCTGTCCAAGATCCCCAACCGAGACCGAGCCGTCTTCAGCTGTCATTGTCACAATGATCTGGGACTGGCGGTGGCCAACTCGCTGGTGGCCCTGGAGAACGGGTGCCGACAAGTCGAATGTACCGTCAATGGGATTGGCGAACGTGCCGGCAATGCTTCTCTGGAAGAGATCGTGATGATGCTGCACACTCGAAAGGATCAACTCGCCTACCACACGGACATCAACACAGAGGAAATCTACCGTTCCAGCCGGCTTTTGAGTAATCTGACCGGAGCCTTCGTCCAGGCCAACAAGGCGATCGTGGGGAAAAACGCCTTTGCCCACGAGGCAGGCATACACCAGGATGGCGTCCTGAAAAATGCTCTCACCTATGAGATCATGACTCCCCAGACAGTGGGCATCGTCAGCAGCACTCTGGTGATGGGAAAACACAGTGGACGGCATGCCTTGAGCAAGAAGTATGAAGAACTGGGGTACCAGTTGAACAAGGAAGAGCTCGAGAGAGCTTACTTCTTTTTTACCAAGCTGGCCGATCAAAAAAAGGAGATCTACGACGAAGACCTGATTGCCATTATCCAGGATGGGATCAAGACCATCCCCGACACCTACAAGGTCAGCTATGTTCATGCCTCTGGAGGCAACCAGGAAATTTCTTCGGCCGTGGTCAGACTGGAAAAGGGTGAAGAGTTATTTGTCGAATCGGCCTGCGGAGACGGACCTGTTGACGCCATCTACAAGACCGTTGACCGCATCACCGGAATGAAGGGAAGACTCCTGGATTATTCCATCCAATCGGTGTCTCGAGGCAAAGATGCTCTGGGGGAAGTCTTCGTTCATGTCCGCTTCAACAACCGGAGTTACTCCGGCAAGGCTGCCAGCGTTGATGTTATCGACGCCAGCGCTCGAGCCTATTTGAACGCCGTCAACAAGGCCTTCTACGAGAAAGCAGGGGAGGTGGGCAAGACCGCCGAGACCACTTCCCATGTGAAAGGAAAGGCCCAACACAAGGCGACCGGCTCCTAAAGCGGTCGGACACCTCGTTTCTTCAGCATATCACTCAGGAGAGGCCCCTTAAATGGCAAGAACTCTATTTGAAAAGATCTGGGATCGGCACGTTGTCCATGAAGAACCGGGACAGCCTGCCATTCTTTATATTGACTGCCACCTGGTACACGAAGTTACATCGGCTCAGGCTTTTGAAGGCATGCGGCTGGCCGGCCGGAAGATCCGGCGACCCGACCTCACTTTTGCCACTGCCGATCACAACGTTCCCACCTGGGACCGATCGCTTCCCATCACGGATGAGATCGCCAAGATTCAGATCGAGACGCTGGAACGGAACTGCAAGGAATCCAAGATCCAGCTCTTCGACCTGAACAGTCCCAATCAGGGAATCGTTCACGTGATCGGACCTGAACAAGGGATCACTCAACCCGGCATGACCATGGTATGCGGAGACAGCCACACCTCGACTCATGGGGCCTACGGCACCCTGGCTTTTGGCATTGGCACCAGCGAGGTCGAGCATGTCCTGGCAACCCAGTGCCTGTTTCAATCCAAGCCCCAGACCTTTCAAATTCGCGTTCAGGGGCAGCTATCTCCGGGAGTCACGGCCAAAGACGTCATCCTGTTCATTATCCGAACCATCGGAACAGGAGGGGGAACCGGTTCGGTTATTGAATATACAGGTGACACCATCAATAGTTTTTCCATGGAAGAACGCATGACGGTGTGCAACATGTCCATTGAAGCCGGAGCACGAGCAGGAATGATCGCCCCGGACGAAACCACCTATGCCGATCTGGAAGGTCGCCCGCAGGCGCCGAAGGGCAAGGATTTCCAGGACGCGGTTGATCTCTGGAGAACACTGCCCACCGACCCGGGATCTTCTTTTGACCGGAAACTGGAACTGGATATCGGATCCCTCGCCCCTCAAGTGAGTTGGGGAACCAATCCGGGCATGGTCACCGATGTGACGGGTAGTGTTCCCGACCCGGACTCCTTCGAAAACGAAAATGACTGCAAGGCCGCCCAGCTTGCCCTGGATTACATGGGATTGAAGGCTGGAATGCCGATACAAGAGATCAAACTCGACCGAGTCTTCATCGGCTCCTGCACCAACTCAAGAATCGAAGACCTGCGCGAGGCTGCCCGCGTTGTGAAGGGAAGAAAGGTGGCCACGACCGTCGCAGCCATGGTAGTACCCGGTTCTCAGCAGGTTAAAGCACAAGCTGAAAAAGAAGGCCTGGATGCCATATTCAGAGAAGCGGGATTTGATTGGAGAGAATCCGGGTGCAGCATGTGCCTGGGAATGAACCCTGACACCCTGGAACCGGGACAACATTGCGCGTCCACCTCGAACCGAAATTTTGAAGGTCGGCAGGGACGAGGGGGACGCACTCATCTGGTCAGTCCGGCAATGGCCGCAGCGGCGGCCGTCGAAGGCCACTTCACCGACACTCGTGAGTGGACCAGCCTCTAGCTCCTCCCATGCACCATTTGGCCTGTAACGCGAGATTGAGATAAAACTATGGATCCATTTACCCAAACCCAAGGCATCGTCGCCACACTGGACCGGGTCAATGTCGACACCGACCAGATCATCCCCAAGCAGTTCCTGAAAAGGATTGAAAGAACGGGCTATGGCCAGTTTCTCTTCTTCGACTGGCGGCTCCATGAAGACGGTTCTCCTAACCCTGAATTCGAACTCAACGCCCCCCGATTCGAGGGCGCAAAGATTCTTTTAACCCGTGCCAACTTCGGCTGCGGATCCTCCCGGGAACACGCCCCCTGGGCACTCTCGGACTACGGCTTCCGCTCCATTTTGGCCCCTTCATTTGCTGACATTTTTTACAATAACTGTTTCAAAAACGGCATGCTTCCCGTGACCCTCCCGGAAGACCAGATCGAAACACTCTTCCAGCGGGTTGAAGCCCATGTCGGCTACCAACTCACCGTTGATCTGGAGTCCCAGTCCATCAGCGACGGCAACGGATTAGAATTTTCTTTTAAGGTCGATCCCTTTCGCCGGAACTGCCTGCTCAAAGGGCTGGATGACATCAGCCTCACTCTCCAGCACGAGGAGAAAATTCGGACTTACGAAGAGGCGAACGCCTGACCGCAGTTCGAAGACCCGCGGTCAAGACGTTTCATGTTTAACGTTTCACGTTTCACGAGAAGAGGAGTAGGGTTGCACGGCCGTACGTCCTCTTAGCATCACCGAACTTGCTGTGGGCGCACGCCGTGCGCCCCTACACCCACCCTTCGAACACCTGAAACGTTAAA
>JAZFRU010000009.1:0-5161 GCA_036445815.1 Acidobacteriota bacterium
CCAAGTGGGCCTACGAGATGATCAAAAACGTCAATCCCAACATTGAGATGATCGTCTCACTCGACATCCAGATGACGGCTTCCATCGAATACGCCGATCTGGGTCTGCCCGCCAACTCCTGGATGGAGTTTGAAGACCTGGAAGTGACGGCCAGTTGTTCCAATCCCTTCCTCCAGATCTGGAAGGGCGGTATTCCTCCGGTCTTCAACAGTAAGGACGATCTCTCCATCCTGGCGGGCATCGCCGACGCTTTGGCCGAGGAAACCGGTGACAATCGCTTCAGAGACCATTTCAAGTTCGAACTGGAGGGAAAACGAAGCATTTACATCCAGCGGCTGCTCGAGACCAGTACCACCACTGCAGGCTTTAAACTGGACGATATCATGGCCGGAAAACACGGCCCTCCGGGCGGAGCGCTTCTGAATTTTCGAACCTATCCTCGAATTCCCTTTTATGAACAGATCCACTCCGATGAACCCTTTTATACCGACACGGGGAGATTGCATGCTTATTCGGACCTTGATGAAGCCATCGACTATGGAGAAAACTTCATCGTTCATCGTGAAGGTCCGGAAGCTACCCCTTACCTGCCCAATGTCATCATCAGCAGCAACCCCAACGTACGCCCTGAAGACTACGGAATCTCTCGATCCGCCGAACACTGGGATGATCGGACCATCCGAAACATCAAGATGCCCTGGTCCCAGGTCAAAAAAACCCAGAACTTTCTCTGGGAAAAAGGCTTTCAGTTCTACTGCTTGACTCCCAAAACCCGCCACCGGGTTCACAGCGGCTGGTCCAACGTCGACTGGCACATGCTTTATGACTCCAACTTCGGCGATCCCTATCGACTTGATAAGCGCGCACCTTGTGTGGGTGAACACCAGCTGCATATGAATCCGGCGACCGCCCGAGACCTGGAAATCAATGACGGAGACTACGTTTATCTGGATGCCAATCCTGCGGACCGCCCCTATCTCAACGCCAATCCGGCCGATCCCTTCTATAAAGTGACGCGCTGCATGCTCCGCGTTAAATATAACCATGCCTACCCTTACAACATCGTCATGATGAAACATGCTCCCTTTATCGCTACGGAAAAAAGCGTCAAGGCTCATGAGACTCGACCCGACGGCCGAGCCCTCTCGGAGAACACCGGCTATCAGGCCAATCTTCGCTATGGATCTCAGCAGTCGGTGACCCGTAACTGGCACATGCCCATGCATCAGACCGACAATCTCTTTCACAAAAACAAGGCTTACATGTCGATGTTCTTCGGTGGAGAGGCAGACAACCATGCCCTCAATACCGTACCCAAGGAAACTCTGGTTCGGGTCAGCAAGGCTGAGGATGGAGGCCTGGGAGGAAGAGGACTCTGGAAACCCGCTACTACCGGTTACACCCCTGACAATGAAAACGACATCATGACTCTCTATCTGGCCGGTGATTTAACCAAGTAAACAAGTCAACAGGAAGACAACACATCATGCCCTATTCAGAACCTGATCCCCAGGACCCACACAGCTTGGTTGGGGTCGAAGTTCCCGCTGGAGAAGAAGCCCAGGTGGACATGGCATACGCCCTGGCAGAGGAATTCATCCGATCCGGGTTCGGGGAACAACAACTCATCACAATGTTCCAAAACCCTTTTTACCGCAGCGCCCATGGTGCCTTCGCCATTTTGGGCGAAGAGAAAATCAAGTCCATCATCCAGGAAGTACTCCAGGTTTGGGGTCGCGTCCAACTGGCTGACAGGGAGCCACACCTAGAGCCTCTCGTCGAGTTGGAAAACCTGACCCCGGATCAAGAGTGAGGTGAATCATGAGTCAAGTCTATAACTGGCAACTGGGACGCGAGATGGATTACCCCTACGAGGGCAAGTATCCGGACCGCCAGTTTGCCTTCGTCTTCAACATTAACCGCTGTATTGCCTGTCAGACCTGCACCATGGCCTGCAAATCCACCTGGACCTTCAGCAAGGGACAGGAACACATGTGGTGGGCCAATGTTGAAACCAAGCCTTACGGCGGCTATCCCCAGTCATGGGATGTCAAGATCCTGGAGAAACTTCAGCAGGCCAATCCGGACGGACAACGCTGGCAGGGTTCGGTTGAAGACACCACTCGCAACCCCTACGGAGAGTTTGGCGGGAAAACCATTTTTGAGGCCGCCAAGACGTCCCTTGATCCGGAAAGTGCTAGGGTCCTGGGATATTTGCCTACCGACGAGGAGTGGAATTCACCCAACATCTACGAGGACAACCCGTTAGGGAAAAAGGGGGTTCGCGACCAGTTGGACAAGACCGGAGTGGAACTGCCCGAACACAGCACCTGGTTTTTCTACCTGGCCCGCATCTGCAACCATTGCAGCTACCCGGCCTGCCTTGCGGCCTGTCCCAGAAAGGCCATTTACAAGCGTCCCGAAGATGGAATTGTCCTGGTGGACCAATCCCAGTGTCGAGGCTATCGAAAATGCGTCGAGGCATGCCCCTACAAAAAAGTCATGTACCGCGGGAATACGCGCATCTCCGAAAAATGCATCGCCTGTTATCCACGGGTGGAGGGAACAGATCCGGAAAGCAACGGCCAACCCATGGAGACCCGCTGCATGGCGTCTTGCATTGGCCAGATACGTTTACAGGGATTGGTTCAGATCAGCCCTGACGGCACCTGGGAAGAAGACCGCTACAACCCCCTTTACTACCTGATCCATGTGGCCAAGGTGGCTCTCCCTCTCTATCCTCAACTCGGGACCTCTCCCAATGGCTACTACATTCCGCCTCGCTGGGTTCCCAAAAACTACCTCAGACAAATGTTTGGTCCCGGGGTAGACCGAGCCATCGAACGCTACAACCGCCCGGACCGTGAGTTGCTGGCGGTGCTTCAGTTATATCGCCGATCCAATCTCATCATTTTCCGATATGAAATCGAAGAGGGCGATCTGGTCTATGAAGGGGACTACCGAGGCCAACCCGTACAGATTTACAACGACACCATCATCGCCTTTGGAAAAGACAATCAGGAAATTTTTCGAACAACCGTCGAAGAGCCTTTCCACACCCGAGACTCCAAGCACCACAATTCCATCTAAGACAATGAGCAAAACCAAACAATCTAACTCTCACTTCAACGAAGGAAGCGAAAAAGTGCTTTATCGAAGCACCCTGTATGGAGCACTGGCACTCGCCTTCCATTCCCCTACTGGAAAAACCTTTAAACTTCTTAATTCCGATACCACTCGAAACTTTATCGTACAGGCAGCTTGCTTTCTGGAAACTGACTTCAAAGAAAACCCCTGCGATGACCCTGAGCCGCTCCAGGAAGACCGCCCCCTGGACTTTGGCCACAGCGCCGGAGCCTGGGTGTCCACCTTTTCCCAACTCGATCTGGATGCCCTCCGGGGAGACCATGGACGCCTGTTCGGGCACACCGCCAGAGGGACTGTGACCCCTTACGAAACCGAATACGGCCAGCAAGGACTCTTTCAGCAGCCCCAGCAATTGGCGAATCTCACCGGATTTTATCGAGCCTTCGGCTTGAAGGTGCGCCAGGATGAACGTGAACGCCCCGATCACATCGCCTGCCAGCTGGAATTCGAGGAGTTTCTGGCCAGGAAGCAGGCCTATGCGCTGTCCCAGGGAGATGATGTCATGCTGGAAGAGAGCCAGCGCGCGACACGCCTGTTTATGAGAAATCACCTGGGCCGCTTCGGAAGGGCGTTCGGGTATCGCCTCGGCAAAGCGGACTCGGGGGGATTCCTGGGCCTGGCCGGAGATTTCCTCTTCGACTTTCTTACTCTGGAGTGCCGTCGGCTCAAAATCGAAGCAGGACCAACCTCACTGGCTCTTCGCTCCCCTGAAGAGGACAACGTGCCGATGGCCTGTTCCAGTGAATCGGACCTGGTGCAAATCGAAGGATAACTCCCGACAAAGCCATGCCAACAACACCCCCTTCCACTGACTATCGTCTGGACTTCGATCCCCTGCTCATGGAAGAGGCGGTGATGTTGAGTATGCCCGGCCATTCCCAGGAAGCAGAATTCCGCCAGGCACGTGACGCTATCTACTCGCTGGAAGACCCAGAAAAAAAAGATGCCCAATTCAATCAGCATCATCGGCTCTGGTTCATGCGATTGGATCTGGGTCAGCAGATATTGAAGGCACTTCAAGAACAACCCGCTCTGATGCAAAACACCCGCGGCTGCCACGTGGCTTATGTTCCGATTAAAAAAGCTGAGGGCGCAGATCTACACGGCTCCTTTCCCGCGACGATCGTGTTGAAACTGCGGCCGACCTGCCTGTTGGTTGATTTTTCCCTTTCAGGTTTCCTTCGTCACGAGTTCATGCACCTGACTGATATTCTGGATCCATGCTTTGCCTATGAGTCGGAACTTCCTAAATCCGAGATCGGTCCTACTCACGACAACCTTCTCCACGAGCGCTATCGAGTCCTGTGGGATGCCTGGATCGATGGGAGGCTCCTGGACCGAGGCTGGACCACTGAAAAGGTCGTTCACGACCGCTTGCTTGAATTTCAGACCAGCTTCCCCATGCTGGGAGATCGTTGTGAGGCAATATTTTCAACCTGGTCCAAGTCCCCGCTGCACACTCATAACGACATCCTGAGTTTTGCCCTGGAACCGGAATCTGCAACTCCAGACCGACCGGCCGAGCCTTCTCGGATTGGGCGCTGTCCTCTGTGCCGGTTTCCCTCCTTTGATCTACACTACGGCCAGGACCTACCGGCCAAAGCAGTATCTGCAATCAAAGAGGATTTCCCGGATTGGATACCTGAGCAGGGAGCCTGTCCCCAGTGCAACGACCTCTACCAGGCGCGTCAAATGTCCCGGGCAGCCCTTGCTCAACTGCCGACGGCGTGAGCGGTCTCGCTTCGCTCGGCTGCGTTTCAGTTTTAACGTTTCACAAAAGAAAAAGAGAGCCGCTCACAGAGCGGCCGCTACATTGGTTTTACAGGCTGATTGAGGAGCGCACAGGACACCCCGGTAGTGTTGGCCGAATTCGGAGGGAAAGAAAAAGGAAAAGAGTTTTCTTCTCTGTGTCTCTGTGCCTCTGTGGTGAGACCTCTGTGTCTCGGTGGTAAAACTTCTAGCTATCGGCCAGGTCGCCCCAGATTTTCTCCAGATCGGGCGGAGTCCACCAGCG
>JAZFRU010000010.1:0-3187 GCA_036445815.1 Acidobacteriota bacterium
CCTGCCCCTTTCCTGATGCGATACTGGAGTTCCAGAAGCTCCCGGTCATTGACCTTTTTCAGTTCCCGATAGTTCAGCTTTGGGTTTCTCCCTTCCAGATCCAGTAGCGGCCAGGCAGTGGAGAGCACCCCTCCAAACAGCCCTTCCTTAACGAGTTCGTCGTACTGGTAGAGGAACTGTCCGAGTTGAGAACGCACTCCGGGCGCGATATTGCCCACATAGACATTTTCCTCATCACAAGAGACCTGTTCAGCAGAATAATTGAGGGCATTAAATTGCATGGAAAGCAGGAGCTTACGTCCTTGCGAGGCAAAAACGACGGGCCCCTCCAGAAAACCGGAGCCACCTCTGAGCACTTCCATACGTGCCGTTCCCTGGGCGCCGCGACTCTGAACCACAGATCGGGATTCGGGTGAACCGAGAGCTGCCAGGTGACGAGCCACCAGTTCCTCCGGTTTCATTTTGGGCCCTTTAGCCGCTACCGGAGTAAACATCGCCAAAAGAAGCACCACGGCAGGCAGGCGCCAGTAAACTGAGATCTTTGTAGGAATCATGCGCTTACAACCGATAGTAGATCTTTGCAGGGTGCAAAGCAAGGAGATTGGGGAGGCCTCCCGAAATCTTCGATACAACGCACCGACAAGAAGGGACAGGCTAGCCTCGATCGCTTGACCCTCGCCCATCCCACAGGATAACATTCTGATCCTCCAGTGTTTTCGTGCCCGGATTATTCACGGGGCGTTAGAGAATAGAACTGATGAATAATCCGATCTGAACGCAACAATTTTCCCAGACCTTTGAGGCTTGAGGTTCAACATTCTGCATCGACTGTTCCTATTCATAGGTCCCCTCTTCATAGCTCTCCTCTTTTCCACGAGTAGCCTCGACGCCCAGGCGCCGCAGGCTGATTCCACAGATCGCCGCTCTATGGTGGCCGTACGCATGAACGGAGATGAGTCGATCCACCTGGATGGACGCCTGGAGGAGCCGGTCTGGCAGCGCTCCCTGCCAGCCACCGACTTCGTACAACAGGACCCTGTAAACGGCGGAGCCCCGACGGAACGGACCGAAGTCAGGATCGTATTCGACGAGGAACACTTTTACATGGGGGTGATCTGTTTCGACTCGGAACCGGACAAGTTGCTGGGCAATACCATGAAGCGAGATGAGTTCCTAATGGCTGACGATCGCTTCATGTGGGTGATCGACACCTTTCTGGATGCCCGGACCGGCTATTTCTTCGAGATGAATCCCTCCGGGCTCATGGCAGATTCCTTAATGGGAACGGGCGGCTCAAATGAAAGAGCCTGGGATGGGATCTGGAATGCCCGCGTGTTGCGCTGTGAGGTTGGTTGGACCATCGAGATCGAGATCCCGTTTCGCACCCTGAACTTTGATCCCAACGGGTCCTCCTGGGGTATCAATTTTCAGCGCTCGATTCGTCGCAAAAACGAAGAGAATCTCTGGACTGGTCACGCTCGCAACCAGGGCCTGCGACACCTGCCCAGTGCCGGACTGGTAACGGGTATTACCGAAATAAGCCAGGGCTTGGGATTGGACGTCAAGCCGTATCTTGTCGGTACACTCAACTCCGCACCGGGGCGGGGCGATCCAAGGGTTCACGGCGATGCCGACGTCGGTGTGGACCTCTTCTATAACCTCACGCCGGGATTGCGTGCAAACCTGACGGTCAATACCGATTTTGCCCAAACGGAAGTGGACCAACGGCGCGTCAACCTGACGCGCTTTTCACTCTTCTTTCCGGAGCAACGAGATTTTTTTCTGGATGGGTCCACTTTTCTAAATTTCTACCTGGCCCGATCCTTTCGAAATAGTATCGCCCCGGTTCAGCCCTTTTTCAGCCGTCGCATCGGCCTTGACGAGAATGGAGAACCTCAAAAAATCGACTTCGGTGTGAAGTTGACCGGGCAGCTTGGAGCCCAGGATATTGGAGTGCTGCAGGTACGAACGGCCGCCGAGGGATCCGTCATCGGAGAAGATTTTACCGTCGCCCGAGTCAGGCGCCGCCTTCTCTCCCAGTCTTATGTGGGGATGATCTATACTCGGCGAGCGGAGCGTGATCAGCCCACCACGGATCTGCACACGGCAGGCGTTGATTTTGAACTGGCCACCTCCACCTTTCTAGGTTCACAGAATCTCAAGTTTAACGGCTTTTTTCTCTGGAACACGAATCTTCTCGAGACGGGGGAGAACCTGGCCTATGGAGTGCGCCTGAATTATCCGAACGACCTGTGGAACACTCGCATGTCCTTCACCGAGATTCAGGAGAATCACGACCCCGCTATTGGCTTTACCCCAAGGTCTGGCTTCCGAAGTTACAATCCGGTTCTACGGTTTTCACCCCGACCACGGGACCACCGCTGGATCCGCCGAGTGACCTTTGGAGCCGACCTCGACCTGCGCACCGACATGGACAACCGTTTTTTGACCCGGCGGCTAGAATTCACGGTGCTTGAGGCGAATCTGCACTCCCGGGATAACTTTGAAGTACTGATTGTTCCCACTTACGAGCGCCTGGAAGAGGACTTCGAAATTCATCCCGGCATCATTCTGCCAGCGGGAGGAGAGTACCGATTTAATCGCTACCGATTTCAATTCGGAACAGCCTCCAACCGGATTCTTTCCACCCGATCACACGTGGAATTGGGAAGTTTTTTCTCAGGAGATCGGCAAGAAGTCGGACTTCAGCTCTCAGTTCGCCCTCGACCTGGGATCGTGGTGAGATTGGAGAGTACCTGGAATCAGGTGAACCTTGCCGAGGGAGGTTTCCAGACCCGTCTCTATCGCTTGGAAGCAGAAACCCAATTTAATCCCTGGATTCAGCTGGCCAACAACATCCAATACGACTCGGTCTCCGGCGTCCTGGGCTGGCAATCTCGCTTTCGCTGGATCCTCACACCCGGAAACGATCTGTACGTCGTGTACTTGCACAACTGGCTGGATGATCCGCTGGATTCGCTGGATGGCTTCCAAGGGCTGGACCGTAGTCTAGCCACCAAGTTTGTTTTCACACACCGTTTCTAAGGAGAAGGCCTCTTAAATCCGGGTCGACTGTCTGTGACGTGGGTCACTACGGATTCTTTGTCCCCTGCATAGAATAGAATGGTGACGGTGACGGCGAAACGGCGTAGCGGGAAGGGCGAAGACGAGTTGAGCTTCGCAAAGA
>JAZFRU010000011.1:0-9813 GCA_036445815.1 Acidobacteriota bacterium
AATCGACGGTCATCACTCCAGTAACTCTCCTTTTCCACCAGCCTTCCCACGAAGATCAGGTTCGTATCCTCGAGAAAATCGTTTTCTGTGAGCTGGGTAGAACGACTCTGACCAGCAAGAGAACACGATGCCAGAGTCAAGATGAAGACAAAAAGAAAGAATCGTTTGGAAGAAACCATAAGTCTTAGCAGTTATACAAAAAAAAAGAGAAACGGTAGCAAATACCCTCTCCTACAAGATAACGAAAATCTACGACAAGTGTTTCAGAAAGCGTTGCAACTTAGACGGTTCTACCTATCCACTGCCCCCAAGCGCATTTCCACGCCATCTACGGTAAAAGCGATCCCTTCCGGGCCCAGCTGGAATTGCCCTTGAGGGGTGAGGCCCCCCTCCGATGCGATCATCATGAAACCCTCCGCAGCCATAGAGACTTGATCTGAAGGGAGGGTTTCCACCGTCCGGGATTTGATTCTGAGGAGGATCGAATAAGGCACCCGGGGGTTCACCACCAGAAAGCTCACCGACTCCTCGGACTGGTAGATGTTCGCTTCAAGGACCTCCTGATCCTGAACCACCAACACGTACTCCGGGTTCGGCAGGAAGCGCTCGACTCCGGCGGGGTCGTTCTCCCCCTCGATTTCGGCGACGATTTCCACCATTTGCAGACCGGTATCGGACCCCGCCCAGAACAGCACTCCCACCATCACCAGAAAGGCGGCGGCCAGTCGCCGCCAGGGAAAGGCCTGAAGTTTCACCTGGCGCCAAAAACAGGCCAGCACCAGCGGCGGCACCAATAACAGCAGATCCTGCCAGAAAGCCTCTCCAGCGGTACGTTCGAGCAAACTACCGAAACAGCCACAGGCGGCATCGGGATCCCGTAAACCATTCATGACCAGCCAGTAATTGCGTCCGGTGAGAAAGAGAAAAAAGGTCACCAACAAGCCGGTGGGAATCAGAATCCATATTCGGCGCAGACCCAGAAACAAGACCGTTCCCAGTCCCGCCTCCAGAGCCAGGGCCAGCAAAGTGACGGTTCGGGCCGAGAAGAGGAAATCCAATTCCTCCAGGCGAATCTGCTCGGCAAAGGCTCCGGGCTCCACACCTTTGGCCCAGGTTGCCACCAACAGCACCAAACCCAGAAAAACGGCCCCTGCAGTTCCCAGTCGATGCTTCCACTTCATGCGCCTTCATGGTATCGATTCGGGGGGGTTACTGGCAACTCGTGCATTCGTTCCGTCAGAGGACACCCGCCGGCGAAGCGGCCGCGGCATGGCCCGTGCCCTACCGGTTCTGGATTGGCTTGGGGAGCTCAATGGGAGAAACTGGTCGCGTCCATGAATGATAATTCAATAACTGAATTGCACCTACACTCCTCCTGTTGTAAACTGATTAATGAGGATCACATGGTCGGCCAAGCTTCTGTTCAACTTTCCCGAAAAGAGCGCGAATTTCTGCAACATCGTGGGGAGATCATCCACACCGCAGAGAGAGTCTTCTCCCAGAAGGGTTATGTGTCGACTACCATGGAAGAGATTGCCCGACAGGCAGAATTCGCGGTGGGCACTCTCTACAAATTCTTTACCAACAAGGCGGATCTTCATGCGGAGATTCTTCGAACCAAACTGAACCAGATGGAGCAAGAGGGTTATGAGGTCATCGACACGGGAAAGACTCCTGTGGAACAAATCGAACGTTACTTTAACTGGCGCCTCGAGTTCTTCTGGGAAAATCGCGAGTTCTTTCGTCTCCTTCAGGAATCCACGGGAACGGTCTGCGACAGTCGAGCGGGATCCTCTCCAGATATTCTTCACCGATACCAGAGGTTTCTGAGTCGGGTGGAGGCCATATTCGATGAGGGAATCAGGACTCACGAGTTTCGTCCACTGGGGGCACGGATTCTCACTCTCTCGCTGGAAGGTATGCTGCGCGCCTACCTGAGTCATCTGGAAAGGCAATCAGACCCGCAACGGAACGAAAAGGAGGAAAAAACCCTGTTCGAGGTGTTTGCACAGGGTGGAATTCGATGAGCACTCTTCAATCCTCATCAGAGAACGGCCGAACAGGAAGGAGTTCCCCACGTGTTTCTTTCTGATACTGCCATCAAACGCCCCGTCACCGTCATCCTTTTCACTGCGGGAACCTTTATCTTCGGATTTCTGGCCTTCCAGAACATGGGGGTCGATCTCTATCCTGAAATCGAATTCCCCACCGTGTCGGTATCCTCGATCCTTCCAGGAGCCGACCCGGAGATCATGGATTCCGACGTTACCGACGTTCTCGAAGAGCAAATCAACACCATCGAAGGCGTCAAGACCATTCAGTCCACCTCCCGAGAAGGCCAGTCACAGATCATGGTGGAGTTCGTGCTGGGCAAGGATGTTGATGTGGCGGCCCAGGAAGTCCGGGATAAGGTCAACCTGGCCCAGAGACAACTTCCTCAGGATCTCGAACCTCCCATTGTCCAGAAACTCGATATGTCCATGGCCCCCTTTTTGTGGATCGCGGTCACCAGCCGGGGAGATTACCGGCGGATTGCTCGCTACGCAGAAGACGTGGTGAAGGAACGGCTTCAGACCGTTCCCGGAGTGGGAGCCGTCACCTTGGGCGGTTATCAGGATCGCCAGATCAGAATCTGGCTCGACCCGGAAAAACTGGAGGCCAGAAATCTCACTCCGCGAGATGTGGCGGCAGCCGTTCGTCTCAAACACATCGAGCTTCCAGGAGGGAGAATTGAACAGCCGGACCGGGAATTCGTGGTCAAGGTCAAGGGAGAATATGAGTCGGTTGAAGAACTGCGAGACCTGGTAGTCGCCACCAGAAATCAGACCATCATCCGCCTCAGCGATGTTGCCCGGGTCACTGATGGATCTCAGGATTTGCGCTCCATTGCACGATTCAATGGCCTTCCAGCGGTTGGCTTGGGCATTCAAAAACAATCGGGAACCAACACCGTCGAAGTCGCCCAAGGAGTCAAGGCAGCCCTGGCAGAGATCGTCAAAACCCTTCCTGAAGACATCAATGCAGACGTCGCCTTTGATACCTCTCGGTTTATCGAAGTGGCCATGAATGATGTACTGTTCGATCTATTCCTGGGCGCTATGTTGACAGCGGTCGTGATGCTGGTCTTTCTGCAGAACCTTCGAATGACCTTCATCAGCGTACTGGCGATACCCACCTCCATTATTGCCTCCTTTGCCGGAATGTACGCCCTGGACTTCACCATCAACAACATGACGATGCTGGCCATGTCACTGGCCATCGGAGTTGTCATTGATGATGCCATTGTGGTGTTGGAAAACATCTATCGCCACATCGAGCAAGGCGTGGCCGGACCTGCGGCTGCCCGCATCGGCACCTCGGAAGTAGCTCTGGCGGTTCTGGCCGCTTCTTCTTCCATTATCGCCGTCTTCGTCCCGGTTGCCTTCATGAAGGGCCTGATCGGCAGGTTTTTCTTCCAATTCGGACTGGCCGTCGCTCTTTCGGTCCTTCTGTCAGTGGTCATCTCATTCACCCTGACTCCCATGCTGTGCTCAAAACTCTTGAGGAAAGCGCCTCAAAGAGGTCGAATTGCCCAGGCCCTGGATGGCATGTTCAAAACCGTGGAGAAGACCTATGCCAAATATCTGGATCTGGCCTTGCGTCGCCGATGGACCACTGTGGGTACGGCCTGCCTGGTGTTTGTTCTGGGACTTGCCCTGATTCCCTTTGTTCCCAAGGGCCTGTTTATGGAACCCGACGAAAGCAGTTTCATGATGCTTTTTGAACTCCCTACTGGAACATCTGTGAGCAGCATGGACCAATATCTTCGCAAGATCGAGACGGTCGTCTTTGAACAGGAGGAGGTGGAAAGCGCATTTTCGGGTACGGGTATGATGGGCGGCACGAATTCAGGCCTTCTCTTTGTCAGTCTCCTTCGTCCACACCAGCGGGAGGCGACCCAGGCTGAGGTCAAGTCACGACTGCGAGGCCTGGTTGCTGAGGCAGTGCCCGAAGCCCGCGTCGCCATCGAGAACATGAGCCCCATGGGCCACGGAGGGCGTAACGCGGACGTCCAGTTCATTGTCAAGGGTCCCGATGTGGCAGAACTGGACCGGGTGATGACCCAGATGATGGAGCAGATGGAGCAGACTCCCGGATTGGTCGATATCGACAACGACCTTCGCCTCGACAAACCGGAATTGAAGGTCAGCATTGCCCGAAATCTGGCTGACCACCTCGACGTGGACGTTCGGGGCATCACCGAGAACTTCAATATCCTGTTCGGAGGACAGGATGTCGCTACCTTCAAAGAGGGTGGAAAGCGCTACGACATCCGTCTTCGAGCTATGCCCGATGCCAGACTCACTCCCGATGACCTGCTGGAAATTTCCATGCGCTCCTCAAAAGGCCCCCTGATTGACGCCGCCAACCTGATCGAGGTTGAACAGGGAATGGGGCCGGATTCTATCCGGCGTCATAATCGAATGCGCTCCGCTATACTCTTCGCGAACTTAGGAGGAATCCCCCTGGGGACGGCACTGGAAAGAATGAATGAAATAGCCGACGAAGTCATCCCTGATACCCCGGCATGGTCCACTGCGATGGCCGGCGCATCGGATTTCTTCACCGAGTCCTTTCAGTACCTCATTTATGCGGTAGCGCTTGCACTCCTGATGATTTACCTGATCCTGGGATCGCAGTTCGAATCGTTTATCCATCCCTTCACGATCATGACATCGGTTCCCCTGGCCATAGCGGGCAGCCTGGGACTCCTTCTGATCACGGGTTCACAGCTGGA
Organism: Acidobacteriota bacterium; assembly: GCA_036445815.1. GTDB lineage: Bacteria > Acidobacteriota > UBA6911 > RPQK01 > JADFOI01 > JAPYTY01. The sequence continues at coordinate 4,778 of JAZFRU010000011.1, forward strand.
TATCTTTTCGATCATTGGACTGGTCATGTTGATTGGAATCGTGACCAAGAACGCTATTTTGCTGGTGGACGTCACCAATCAGATGCGGCGCCAGGGCATGGACCGTGATGAGGCTCTCCGCCGGGCTGGGCCACTTAGACTACGCCCCATTTTGATGACCGCCTTCACCACCATGGCGGCGGTCGTTCCAGTCGCTATGGCGTTGAGTGAAGGTGGTGAACAGCGTGCGCCCATGGCGGTAGCTGTGATCGGGGGCATGTTTACCTCAACCTTTCTGACGCTGCTGGTGGTGCCCTGTGTTTACACCCTGATGGATGACTTTGGCAGCTGGTTTGTCGGGATTTTCCGCGGCTTCCACCTGGCCGAAACATCGGGGGATATCGACTCATGAAATTTCGAATGCTCAGGAAATTGGAAGGCGTTGCTTCCGTTGCAGTTCTACTGGCCTCGGGGTGTGGTGGAGAGGGCAACGCTGCGGAGATCGGTGCCAGCAAAGACAGTGCCCTGAGACCGCGAGAAGTCATGGTCGTGCCGGTGACCCGCCGTGACTTCAACCGAACCCTTAAATCAACGGGTTCGCTCATGCCTACTGATCGTGCCACCCTGAAGGCCCTGATTGAGGGTCCGCTGGAAGCAGTGCTGGTCGATATCGGCACTTCCGTAGGGAAAGGGCAAATTCTTTTCAAGACCCGCCCGACTGATGCCCGGTTGGCGGTGACATCGGCTGAGGCCGCTCTTGAAACCTCCCGTGCCAGCCTCAAAGAATTAATCGCCTGGCGACGCTCCGAAGAAGTAGGCGTGCTGCGAGCCGAGGCGGCTCGTGCTGAGTCCGAGTATGAAAGGCTTCGCAATGAACGAGATCGGGCGGCTTCCCTGCTTGAGCGCGGAGCGATTTCCAGATCCGAATGGGAACAAGCGCGTACGGTTTTCGAAACGGCCGAGGCCAACGTTCACATCTCCACCGAACGACTGCATATTGCCGAAAAAGGGCCAACCGAAGAAGCAATCCAGGTGTCCGAGAGTCGAGTCACTGAAAGGGCCACCGCCCTGGCACAGGCACAGCAAAGGCTTGACGACACCGCCGTCAGGGCGCCGTTTGACGGCATCATTACCGGTAAATTTTTGAACACCGGAGACTACGTCCGGCGTGCGGACGAGGTCCTGGAAATCACGAATCTGTCGTCCCTGGAAGCGGAAATGGAGACCCCCGAGCGCTACGCCTCCCTGCTGAGGGTGGGCATTCCCGTGACCATCAACATCGAGAGCTTATTGATGCGGCGAGAGGGTAAAGTCATTGCCGTCAATGAAGCCATCGACATCAGCACTCGAACCTTCCTCGTGAAAGTGGAAGTCGACAATTCTGATCATTCGATCAAGGCAGGAACATTTTGTACGGGCGTCTTCCAACTGGCCCCTGTAAAGGATGCCGTCTCCATTCCGGCAGGGGCTTTACGTGAAGAAGGGGGGAGATCGCTGGTCTGGGTGGCCGATGGTGACATTGCCCGTAGGATGGTGGTCACGACCGGGGAACGGACGGATGATTACGTCCAGATACGGCTTGGCCTCACGGGGACCGAACAGATCATCGTCGAAGGCGCCGGAGCCCTCTCTGACGGAGACACACTGGACATAGCTTCTCCTTAGACATTGAATCCCGACACGCACGATCTCCGCGACTCACAGCTTTCAAAAGGAAGGTGCTCCATGAAACAACGGTTGTTGCCTTTTGCTCCCAATGCCCGCTGGGTACTCCCTTGCCTTCTTTGCCTCTTCTTCTCAACGGCTGCCACCCAGGCACAATTGAATTTCTTTTCCAAATATTTTACCGATCAAAAACGCAGAACGGTCATCGTCCCTTCCGCGGCCATTGAAGAGCTTGTCCAGGACGGAAAGCTCTTCTTGACAGAACAGGAGGCCATTGAGATGGCCCTGCGCCACAATCTGGAAATCAACATCGAGCGCCACACACCCTTGCTGAGCTTGTGGATCATGCGCGAACGGGAAGGCCTCTACGATCCCCTCGGAACCTTCGATTTCAACTGGGATCGCAACAAGCGACCCACCTCTTCAACCTTGCAAGGAGGAACGAGTATCACCAACGTCTTTACCGACTATCGGGTTGGCTATGAACAGCGTTTTTCGACCGGAACATCATGGGAGATCAACTTCACGGGATCTCGAAATCGCACCACCAGTTTCTTCTCCAGTTTCGTTCCATCCATCGACACGAGCTTCGAAATCCGATTCCGTCAACATCTCCTGGAGGGATTCGGAGGATCCCGGGACGACGATCAGCTGAAAATCAGTCAAACCGACCTGGAGATCAGCCAACAGGAATTCCGACGCCGTGCCAGCGAGGTCATTCTTCAGGTACAGCAACTCTACTGGGATCTGCGGTTTTCCCTGGAGGATATAGAGGCCAGGCAAAAGGCCCTGGAGACGGCTCAAGCCATCCTGGATCAGAACGAGGCTCGATTCGAGGTGGGAAGCGCTTCTCGCCTGGAGGTGGTCCAGGGAGAGGCGGAACTGGCACTGATGGAAGAGCAGCTGATCCGGGCCCGATACCGGCATCTCAGAACTCACGATCAACTGATCCGACTCATCTCGGACTACCAGGATCCGAAAGAATTCCCTGCAGAGATCATCCCTCGAGATATGCCCGACACGACCCTGGGCCCTGCCGAGCCCTTCGAGAGGCTGCAAGCCGTTGCAGAGAAATTGCGCCCCGAACTGCAACAGGCCGAACTGGAACTGGAGAATCAGAGGACCCGACTGGATCGATCCCGAAACGAGCTCCAACCGACCCTGGACCTGGTTGCCGGGTACCAGCAGTATGGGCTGGGAGGGCCCGTTGTCATCCGCGATTTTTCAGAAGGGTTTACCAATCCCGAGATCATCGGGATAAACCCGGGAGGCTTGAACGATTCACTGGAGAAACTCTTCAGCTCTGATTTTTACGGTTATGTGGTCGGACTGGAGTTGCAACTGCCCATCTTTAATCGAGAGGACCGGGCCAGGAACGCCCAGGCACAGATCAGCTACGACCGGCTGCGGTTAAATCGCAAGAACCTTACACAATTGATTTTTTTGGAGATCCGCGATGCCTTGAACCGGATCGAGATGAACCAGGCCAGTCTTCGAAGCGGTGAAACCGGACGGCTCGCTGGCCAGGAACGCCTGAAAGCGGAGCAGGCTCGATTCGAGGTGGGACGAGGAACAACCCGAGAACTCATCGTAGCCCAACGCGACCTGCTTCTGGCCGAACTGATCCTGGTACGAGCGCAGACAGATTTGATGAAGAACCGTGCTTTGCTGAATCGAGCGCTGGGTCGGACCTTTGAACGGCACAATATCCAACTGATGGAAGCCCTGGAAACCAACGTCCGATAGTGATCCAGTGCTTTTAATTCCACAAAACAGTTTCTTCATGGGCTGGACATTGTTACTATTATTGATGGAAGAGAAGTTCTGGACTTTTGCTATTATGAATTGATGTTAAGGGCTGTGATATGTCAGACTAATCCATCAGCCGTTGGCAACGGACCTCAACCGGCATCCAGATCTGTTGTGGTCTAGCTCATTTTCTTGGAGGAGACGAAAACATGCGTGAACTAAGATTACCTCTACTACTGGGTAGCGTTGTGCTTCTTTTGGTTGCTGGAGGCTGTGCAAACCGGCCGCCGGTACTCAACTGCGTTGCAGACAATTCAACTATCACAGAGGGAGATTCTGTAACCATTCAATCCAATGCAACGGATCCAGATCGAAACGACCAGTTGACCTTTAGCTGGAGTGCGGACCGGGGCAGACTTTCCGATCAAAACGGATCAGCCAGCTTTGATTCAAGTGGTCTCAGTGCTGGAAGTTACAACGTTGGCCTGGAGGTGCGGGACAAAAAGCAAAACCTGGCCTCCTGTGAGGTGACCCTCAGGGTTGATAAGAACAAACTAGCTCCCACCGTGGCCTGTACGCCTTCTAACGTGAATGTCACTGAAGGTCAGTCAACGACGATCTCAGCCAGGGCTTCGGACGGCAACAATGACGCTCTCACCTACGCCTGGAGTGTGGATGGTTCCTCGGTCACCAACAACCAGTCCTCTTTACAGTTTGGGACAGCGGGTCGCTCAGTCGGCGGCCATACGGTACAGGTGACGGTTACCGATGTGGACAACCTGTCGGCCAACTGCCAGTACAATGTCACCGTCGACCGAAGACCCAACACCGGTCCGAGTGTGGCTTTAACCCTCGACAAGAGTGAGGTCTACGCAGGAGATAGCGTCAATGCCAGTGCCCAGGCCAGTGATGCGGAAGGCGATCCCATGACTTACTCATGGACCGTGGATGGGCAGAGCCGCTCCGGCACCTCGTCTCGACTTTCCATCAATACCAGTGGATTGTCCGGTGGCCAACACAGCGTGGCCGTGACCGTTCAAGATGATCGAGATGGTTCGGGGAATGCGACTCAAACCCTGTCCGTGCGTGAGAAGATCGTCATTCAGGTCAGTGGAATCCGTCCCGACAATCTGGCCAAGGCGGCACTGGACGAAATTGCTCTCAAGATGCGGCAGAATTCCCAGTTGAGGGCCAAGCTGACCGGCCATACCGACGACCGCGGCAGTGAAGCGGTCAACCAACGCACCGGTCAACGACGAGCGGATGCCGTCAAAGCTTACCTGGTTGATGAACAGAACGTCGCTGGAGGACGCGTGGAAGCCGGAAGCGCCGGAGAGACCCAGCCTTCAGCCAACAACGAGTCAGCCCAGGGCCGACAGGACAACCGCCGGGTAGAAGTCGAATTGTACGTCCCCTAGGATTCGTCATCGTAGAGCGCCTCTCGAACGGCGCATTGATGAACCGATAGAACAAAAAAGGGCACCCACACCGGAGTGGGTGCCCTTTTTTGCGTTTAACGTTTCAGGTTTAACGTTTCACGTGGGGCGTCCACAACACCCTAGGCTACAGCACCAAGGCAGAGATGATCCTGCCCCCTGACAGGATATGGTGGCCTCGAGCCTCTGACGTTTCGTGGAGAGGAG
>JAZFRU010000012.1:0-29102 GCA_036445815.1 Acidobacteriota bacterium
TTCGCTTCCAGGATTGCTGTGGAGGAATTGCGACGCTGACTTGGACGTAATTTGCGGCAGGTCAGGGTCCCCTGCATGCTACCTACCATGAATAGCGTACCGACACTGGGAATCACAGGCAACAAGAAGGACCGAAATGACTGAGCAGGAAAGACTGGAGGTTGGGGGCGAAAATACACCCTCAGGTGACACACCTAGTGACACAGTGCGTGTTTTGGAGTTTCGAAGGAAAGCGTAAACTATTGAAAAGAATGGCTCCCCAGGTAGGACTCGAACCTACAACCCTCCGGTTAACAGCCGGATGCTCTGCCAATTGAGCTACTGAGGAATACTGTAGGGTAGTGAATATATCCAAAAACACATTTTTAGGTCAAGGCAGCATGGCCCTGGATCTCACACTAAACCCTATTGTGTCACAGACTTTTGAAAAAATAGTATGATATCCAGGCAGTGAACAATACCCATGGGATATCTTATGAAGAAAGGTTCGGTCGGAACGATGCACCGTAAACTCCTGCTAGGGTCAGCTTTGACCGTATTGTTGGCCCCTTTCTCGGCATCTGTGCAGGCACAAGTGACCGATGGGGACCATTCCGGGCTGATTCGGCTTGCCGCCTTTTCCCTCTCCTCCCCCCTGGCTGACAAGAAAAAACCTCTCACCTGGAAAGAGGTGAATTCTGGTGCCTTTCAGAAAATCCTGCTGATCACGGGAGTGGGCCAGGTACAGATAGGAACCCTCTACGCAACCAGTGGGGCCAAAGACTTCAATGAATTCGCCCTGGCCTTCGTGGTCTCCCGAAACTTACGCCTGGATCCACAGCTCGTTCTTCGGGCGCTGTGGGATCAGAGTTTGAAGGATATTCTGCAGGACTTCAGTTTCCCGGAAGATCAAGTCAATCGGGCCCTCAGAATCGCGAAAGATCAGCTGGATTATGCCAACAAAGAGTGGCAAGCGGGAAGACCCATCCAGTAGGCAGAAGATGAACGGGCTCGCTCTGTGCTCCCCCGCGATTAAGGTTTCACGAATAAAGAAAAAAGCCGCTCCAAAGCAGCTGTAGGGGCAGGGGGCCGCGGTTCTTACTTCTACTTGTCGGCCTTGGCCTTGCTTTTCTTGGGGGTTGGCTTGTCAGCCTTCTCTTCGGGGACTTCGCCTGCCACCAGTTCGATGAGAGCGCTTTCGGCGTTGTCCCCCTTGCGGTACCCCAGGCGGATGATGCGAGTATATCCACCGTTCCGGTCGGCATAGCGGGGGCCCAGTGAATCAAACAGCTTGTGGACCACCGATTTTCTCCGAATCACCGACAGGGCCTGGCGTCTGGCATGCAAACTGTCCCGCTTTCCCAGGGTAATCATCTTTTCCGTGAAAGGACGCAACTCTTTGGCCTTGGCAACGGTCGTGGTAATTTTTTCGTGGTCTAACAGGTCCGTCACCATGTTGCGCAACAGTGCCATTCGATGACTGGATGTTCGTCCTAATTTTCTCCCCGATCGGCGATGTCGCATATTATTCTCCGAGGTCAGCCGTTCAACTGGTCAGTTGGTCAGCTAATCCTACGCCTCCACTTCCTCCTTAACCGGGGTCCCTCGGTCGCCTAGTTTCATGGCAAAGGACAGCCCCATGCCGACCAGAATTTCCCTGATCTCATTGAGTGATTTACGGCCGAAGTTCTTGGTCTTGAGCATCTCCGATTCTGAACGTGTGACCAGTTCTCCAAGGGTTTGGATATTGGCATTTTTCAAACAGTTGTAGGAACGAACCGAGAGTTCAAGTTCCTCGACTGACTTGTTCAAATTATCATTGATGCCATCCAACTCTTCATCTTCTACCTCAGGCTCCGGAACCTCGGGCTCCTGTTCATAGTTAATGAAAATGTACAGATGATCCTTGAGGATTTTGGCGGCTTGCGCTACCGCATCCTGAGGCGTTACACACCCGTTGGTCCAGACATTGAGGTTGAGCTGATCATAATCCGTCAACTGCCCCAGGCGGGCCGCTTCGACATCAAAATCCACCTTTTTCACGGGCGAATGGATCGAGTCCACCGGAATGTACTCGATGTCCAGGTCCTCTTCAAAGTTCTCATCAGCCCGGACATAACCGCGTCCAGGGCGAACCCGCGCCTCGATCTTCAAATTGGCCGTGTCGTTGACCGTCGCGATGAAGATATCTGGATCCAGGATTTCAACATCTGGATCGGGTTTAACATTGGCCGACTTGAGATCTCCGGCTCCTGTCGATTCCAGATAAATAGTCTTGGGATGATCAACATGAAGCCTTATAGGAATGCTCTTCAAGTTCATGATGATATCGGTGGCGTCCTCTCTAATTCCCGGTATTGAAGAGAATTCGTGGAGGATACCCTCGATTTTGACGGCGGTAATGGCTGCGCCCTCAATCGATGAGAGTAAAATACGCCGCATGGCATTACCGATGGTGGTCCCAAAGCCGCGCTCAAAAGGCAGGGCATAAAAATGCCCGAAGGTGGGAGTTGAGTCCTGACCGCTGAAAAGTCTCTTGGGTCTCTGAAACACTGTCATTTACACTTCTCCAAATGTTTAAACTGTCCAATTAAAGGAAACTCAGCCCGAATCCCTTACCGTGCGGGCTAAATATTATTTTGAATAGAGCTCGACGATCAAAGACTCCTCGATAGGAATCGTCAGATCCTCGGCCTGCGGCAATTCCAGAACCTGGCCTGACATATTCTGACCATCGAGTTTCAACCATCCAGGTACTCCTCGACCCAGAACATCGTCCAAACTGGCCTTGATCAGCAAGTTTTCCCGACTCTTCTGACGAATGGAAATTTCATCCCCCTTGGTCACGAGACAGGAAGCAATCGTGGTCTTTCTGCTGTTCAACTGAACATGGCCATGAAGAACCCACTGACGAGCCTGACTCCTGGAAGTAGCGAATCCAAGACGATAAACGACATTATCCAACCGGCGTTCCAGAAGTTGCATGAGAAGAGTTCCGGTAATCCCCTTCTTCCGGGCAGCCTTCTCGAAGTAACGCCGAAACTGTTTCTCCAAAACGCCGTACATTCTCTTTACTTTTTGCTTCTCTCGAAGCTGCAATCCATAACCAATCAATTTACGACGGAATCGGACATTTCTTCCATGCTCCCCGGGGACATAATTACGTTTCTCGATTCCGCACTTCTCGGAAGAACAACGCTGTCCCTTGAGGAACAACTTGACCCCTTCGCGCCTGCAAAGTCTGCATACAGCCCCTGTGTAACGTGCCAAAAACTCTATCCTCCTAAACTGTTGCCCGAATTATACGCGCCTGCGCTTGGGCGGCCGACATCCATTGTGAGGGATCGGCGTCACGTCTCGAATGGTGCGCACTTCCAATCCAGCCGCTTGCAACGATCGGATGGCGGACTCTCGTCCTGCACCCGGGCCCTTCACCATCACATCACAGTATCTCATCCCGTATTGGTCGCGAACGGCGACCGCAGCCGTATGGGCAGCCTGAGAAGCGGCAAAAGGAGTGCTCTTTCGACTTCCACGGAATCCACGCGCACCGGCAGATGAACTGGTCAGGACGTTCCCTTCAAGATCGCTGATGGTAATCTGCGTATTATTGAAGGTGGCCTTGACATAGGCCCGCCCGTGAAGCACCAGCTTCTTCTCTTTCTTTTTGGTTCTCTTAGCTTGACCCTTTCGCTTGGCCATCATTCCTCCATTGTGGGTTACCTTTTCCTCCGGCGAATCCCAACCTTCTTCGGACCCTTGCGAGTGCGAGCGTTGGTATGGGTTCTTTGCCCTCGGACCGGAAGGCCTCTGCGATGACGCAAGCCCCGGTAGCAGTTGATATCCATCAAACGCTTGATGTTCAACTGAACTTCCTTACGAAGATCCCCTTCTACCCGTCCTCCATCCTGAATCAGCTGCCTGATCCGGGTTGCTTCCTCTTCGGTGAGGTCCTGGATGGATTTCGAAAGGTCCACCTTCGCATCGTTCAGTATCTGTGTGGCTCGGGACCTGCCGATGCCATAAATATAGGTCAGTGAAATCTGAGCCTTCTTGTTGTCGGGAATATTGACGCCAGCTACTCGCATAATGAACTCATCCCTGACGCTGCTTGTGCTTGGGATTGGAACAAACCACCCGCACAACGCCCTTGCGTCGAACAATTCGACATTTGAGGCACATTTTCTTGACCGAAGCACGAACTTTCATAACAGTTTCGTTCCTTTATCTGCCTATTCAGGCAACTCACTCAGGATCCAGGGTCCGTTCTTGGTAATGGCCACCGAATGCTCGAAGTGGGCACTACATCCCCCGTCAGCGGTTACCGCGGTCCATTTATCTTCCAATACCCGCACTTCCGGCCCTTGGCAATTCACCATCGGTTCAATCGCCAGGACCATACCCTCCACCAGCCTCGGACCTCTTCCGGGTTGGCCGTAGTTGGGAACCTGGGGTTCCTCGTGGAGAGATTTGCCGATACCGTGTCCCACAAACTCCCGGACTACTGAAAACCCGTTGACTTCCACAAACTCCTGGATGCTTGAGGAAATATCCGACACTCGATTCCCCACCACGGTTTTCTCGATGCCCTTGTACAGAGATCCCCGGGTCACTTCAAGCAGCCTCTCCATTTCAGGAGAGATTTCACCTACAGGGAAGGTCCATGCTGAATCACCGCAAAAGCCCTTGTAATTGGCCCCTACGTCCAGCCCGATGATGTCGCCTTCCTCAAGCGGTCGATCGTTGGGTATCCCGTGAACAATTTCATTGTTGACCGAAGCACAAAGAGCTGCAGGATAACCCTGGTAGCCCTTGAAGGCCGGATTGCCTCCCATGTTGACAATCATCTCCTCGGACACTGCATTGAGCTCAAGCGTTGTGGCCCCTGGCTTGACCAGGGTTCCGAGATGGGCCAACACCCGGGCGACAATGAGATTGGCTTCTCTCATCTTTTCCAGTTCCGATTTTCCCTTGCAGATGATCATACCGATTGCTGTTCAGATTTCACTGCCGTATTGCCCACCTCTACCTCGTCCAGCTTGGTCGAGATCTCTTCGAAAACAGCCTGCGGTTTCTGGTTTCCATTCACTGTGAAAAACGCCGGCGTCTGGGAGTAGGCCTCAATTAACGGCCTGGTTTCCTCCCGGTACACTCGGAGACGGGTCTCAATGACCTCCTCGCGGTCATCCTCACGTTGAACCAACTGCGCGCCGCAAGCATCGCAGACATCCTCTACTTGCGGCTTCCGCAAATGGAAGTTGTAGATTCTACCACAGTCCTGGCAATACCGGCGCCCTCTCAGCCGTTTCAAGACCACATCTTCATCGACGTGAATATTCACCACCAGTACAGATCTCTCGCCTTTGAGTCCCTCCAGCAGGTCCGCCTGGGCAAGGTTTCTTGGGAAGCCGTCCAGGAGCACCGCCTGGGCAGAGTCGGCTAAGTCGATTCTCTGGCGGACAATTTCCGCCACCAATGAGTCGGGGACCAGGCCACCTGTTTCAATGATGCTTTGCGCTTGTCTTCCCAGATCTGACCCTTGTCGCGCTTCTTCTCGCAAGACCTGACCTGTAGACATCGAGACCAGATTGAATCTCTCTGTCAGCTTCTCGCCCTGAGTTCCCTTTCCAGCGCCAGGAGGTCCAACCAGCACCACAATGCTGTCACTTCTCATCCCCTTCTACCTCGGATTCGGCCTTTTTTCAAAAACCCTTCATAGTGCCGCATGATCAACTGAGACTCAATCTGCTGGACCGTATCCATCGCAACACCCACCACAATCAGCAAAGAGGTCCCTCCAAAATAGAAGGTGATTCCTAAACCGGTGGTGATGAAATCCAGGTCATAATCAATGAGAAAGTTGTCAAGGGTTGGCCCGATAAAGGGTATCGGTTGAATCTTGAATCCGGTGATCAAGAATTCCGGCACCAGACACACCAAAACCAGATAAATGGCCCCGGCTGCCGTCAATCGACTGAGTGTTTGGTCGATAAATTCCGCGGTTCTTTTTCCCGGACGAATGCCGGGAATATAGCCGCCATACTTTCTGATGTTGTCAGCAACCTCATCCGGGTTAAAGATAATACTGACATAAAAAAAGCAAAAGAAGATGATCCCGCCCACGTAAATCATGTTGTACAGAGGATATCCCTGTTGCAACTGCGCGGTCATGCTCTGCATCCATGCGGTTTCCGGAAAGACCAGCCCCAGTGTCGAGGGAAAAGCGACGATGGAAGCGGCAAAGATGACCGGGATAACGCCGCCTGAGTTGACCCGAAGTGGAAGGTGCGTGGCCTGGCCACCATACATCTTGCGTCCCACTACACGCTTGGCATATTGAATGGGAATTCGGCGCTGTCCGCGTTCCACAAACACCACAGCCGCGGTCACCAGAACCATCAAGATCAACAAGGTTAGCACCATGAAGATGCTCCGCTCACCTGTACCCAGGGGGGGAGGCAAGCCTCTTCCCAGAGAAAGGATCGCGGGAACCAATCCGACAACAATGCCGGCAAAAATGATCAGGGAAATCCCGTTCCCGATTCCCCGCTCGGAAATCTGTTCACCAATCCACATCACGAAGGCGGTACCGGTCGTCAGTGTCAGCATGGTCATGAGGGTAAACCCCCATCCCGGATTGGGTACAATGGGGGGCTCCGAAACGGTCTGGGCCAAAGCCAGCGAGGTGGCGAAGCTCTGGAACAAGGCCAATACCACCGTGAGATAACGCGTGTACTGCGTGATCTTCTTTCTTCCCAGCTGTCCTTCCTTGGAAAGGCGTTCCAGATAGGGCCAGACCACCGTCAGAAGTTGAAGGATGATGGACGCCGTGATGTAGGGCATGATGCCCAGGGCAAAGATGGAGAGCCGGCTCAGGTTTCCGCCCGAGAAAACATTCAGGAAGCCAAAAATCGTGCCTTGCTGCTGCGCAAAAAATTGCTGAAGTGCGAAGGTGTCGACCCCTGGAGTCGGAATCCAGCTGCCCATGCGGTAGATCGCCAGCAGTCCCAGCATGAACAGGATCCGCCTTCGAAGATCGGGAATGTTGATGACATTGCGAATGGTCGCAATCAGAGGGTTCAACTCCGCCATTAACCCAGGACCTCGACGGTTCCACCTGCCTCTTCAATTTTCTGGCGAGCTGACACACTGAAATGATGGGCCCGAACCGTGAGCTTCTTTTCCAGGGTTCCCTGACCCAGGATGCGCAATCCATCTCCAAGTTTCTTCAAAAGTCCCTCTTCTCGGACCAATTCAGGAGTCACGGTGGCTCCATCGTCGAATTGATTCAGGGACCCGACATTCAGGATGGCCCATTTCTTGGCAAAGATATTGTGGAAACCGCGCTTGGGGAGACGCCGATAAAGAGGCATCTGCCCCCCTTCAAATCCAGCCCGCTGACTGTAACCAGACCGGGATTTCTGACCTTTATGGCCCTTGCCCGACGTCTTCCCGGTGCCCGATCCCGGCCCGCGCCCCACCCGCTTACGTTTCTTGTTGGCCCCTTTGGCTGGGATTAATCCGTGCAACTCCAGGCTCACTTTGAAAGGTCCCCCTCAACAATCTGAAGCAGATGAGGCACCTTCGCAACCAAGCCTCTAACCGCAGGTGTATCTTCTCGTTCCACAATCTGGTTAAGCCGTCTCAAGCCGAGACTTTTCACCATCCGCTTTTGATGGCCTGAACGGCCGATGCTGCTTCGAAAATACTGAATTCTGATGGTTTTCTTGGCCATCACAGGTCCTCAACCGAAATACCTCGGGTACGAGCGATCTGCTCTCGGCTTCGCAACTGGTCCAGCCCCTGAAAGGTCGCCTTCACCACATTGCTGGGATTTGCCGTACCCAGTGATTTGGTCACCACATCCTTGATGCCGGCCGATTCCATCACTGCCCGCACCGGCCCACCGGCGATCACTCCAGTTCCTTCTTGAGCGGGCTTGATCACCACTCTTCCTGCGCCAAACACCCCCACTGCAGCGTGGGGAATGGTCGAACCGTCCATGGGAACCTTGATCATGGTTTTCTTGGCCTTATCAATTCCCTTGCGAATCGCGGCAGGAACCTCCTTGGCTTTCCCCATACCAAACCCCACTCGACCCTGCTGATCTCCCACGACCACCAGAGCACTGAAACTCAGGTTTTTACCACCCTTGACAACCTTGGTCACCCGATTAATCGAGATCACATGATCAGTCAGATCTGAATCACGTCTTTCAGCCATTCACTTCTCCTAAAACTTAAGACCCGCCTCTCGAGCAGCTTCCGCCAAGGCCTTGACACGACCGGCGTAAATATAGCCACCTCGATCGAACACCACAGCCGACACTCCTTGCTCCTGCGCCTTTTGAGCGATCAACTGCCCCACTCGCTTGGCCGCATCAATATTGCTCCCGGGACTGACTTTTTTGCCCTCCAGAGTGGAGGCCGACACCAGCGTGTTTCCCTTTTCGTCATCCACCAGTTGCGCATAGGTGTGTTGGAGGCTGCGAAAAACGCACAGCCGCGGTCGTTCCCGGGTGCCATGGATGGTCTTCCGGATTCGACCATGAATCTTGACTCTTCGTGCTCTTCGGCTTAACTTGCGTGCCATTAGACCGTTTTCTTACCCACTTTCAACTTCACCAATTCATCCGAGTACCGTACCCCTTTACCTTTGTAGGCATCCGGGCGGCGAAACATTCGAATGTCGGCGGCTACCTGTCCCACCTGTTGCTTGTCATTTCCGCTCACAAGAATACTGGCAATATAATTGGAGATGGGTTTCTTACCTTTCTGGATGGCAACCTCTACCCCTTCAGGTATTGGGAATTCGATGCCGTGAGAATACCCCAAACTCAAGTTCAACATCTTGCCTTTGACTGCGGCCCGAAAGCCAATCCCAACCAAATCCAGTTCCTTGCTGAATCCCTCGGTAACACCCTTCACAGCATTCGCTAACAAGGCTCGGGTCAGCCCATGCAAAGCCCGAACCTCCTTCTGTTCATTATCACGGTGGATCAGGACCTCGCTGTCGACCAGCTCCACACGAATGTTTTTGGGCACCGGTGCTTGCAAATTTCCACGGGGCCCCTGGACTCGGACCTCCGTTTTCTCAATAGTAATCTTGACTCCCGACGGAACCGGGATGCTCTTTCCTCCAACACGCGTCATGATGTCCTCTAATTAATAAACCTCACAAAGAATCTCTCCACCCACGCCTTCGCTCCTGGCTTTCTTGCCCGTCATGATACCGATCGAGGTGGACAGGATATTGATCCCCATCCCTCCCAGCACCAACGGGATTTCAGCTTTCCCTGCATAGACGCGTCGGCCCGGTGTACTGATTCGTCGGATGCGGCGAATGGCCGGCTCCCGATCCGCATCGTATTTAACGCGAACAGTCAGCGTCGAGAAAGGCTTTTGTTCATTCAAGTTATGACCAAGAATATAACCTTCAGCCTTAAGAACTCCAAGGATCTCCTGCTTGATCCGGGAGAATGGAACTTCCACCGTCGCATCCTTGGCCATTTGCCCATTCCGGATTCGCGTTAAAAGGTCCGCAATCGGATCCGTCATCGTCATAGCTTCATTACTCCGTCAAATTGCCGACCTGCCGACCAGACTTCCCCAAGTCCAGAGGTCAGCGGGCCAGATCTTTCACTACCAGCTGGCTTTCGTCACTCCAGGGATCTCTCCCCGCAGGGCCAACTGCCGGAAACACATCCGGCACAGCTGAAATTTCCGAAGATAGCCCCGAGCTCTTCCGCAGCGCTGACAGCGTGAATACTGCCGCGTGGAGAACTTGGGCCGCTCTTTTTGTTTTGCAACCAGTGACTTCTTTGCCATTTCTCCTCTTCGCCTAAAAGACCACTGCCTTCTCTACATGTTTGGCAAACGGCATTCCCAGTTGAGAGAGGAGAAAACGCCCCTCTTCATCGCCTCCGGCCGTGGTCACAATCGTCACATTCATGCCGCGCACCTGCTCGGTCTTGACCATATCGATCTCGGGAAAGATCTGCTGATCTGTCAAACCCAGGGTGTAGTTCCCATGGCCATCAAAGGCCGCAGGCGACAGACCTCGAAAATCGCGCACCCGGGGCAAGACAATACTGACCAGACGATCCAGGAACTCATACATGCGATCCCCCCGGATGGTCGCCATGACACCAATGGGCATGCCTTTCCGCAGCTTGAAGGACGCAATCGCTTTACGGGCACGGCGAATGATCGGTTTTTGCCCCGTGATGGCAGCCAACTCCTCCGCGACTACATCCAACAGCTTTGCATTCGTGATCGCCTCGCCCATTCCAACATTGAGGACAATTTTTTCCACCTTGGGCGCCGCCATGACGCTGGTGTACTTGAACTCCTTCATCAGAACGGGAAGAATCTCTGCTTGGTATTTTTCCTTCAATCTAGCCATGACCGGATCACTCTACTTATCTAGGGTTCCCCCACACTTCTTGCACTCTCGTACTTTTTTCCCATCGGACAACCGGGTATAGGAAACCCGAGTAGGTTTACTGCACTCTCGACAGATCACCATCAAGTTGGACAATTGAACCGACGCTTCTCTTTCCACAACCCCCCCTTGAATATTTTTCTGAGGATTGGGCCGGGTATGCCTTTTGAACATGTTGATGTTTTCAACGACAGCCCGTTTCCCTCCACCAACCATCCGAAGCACTTTACCTTTCTTACCCCGGTCTCTTCCGGCCAGGATCAGCACTTCATCCTCTCTTTTAATATGAAGCATATCTATCGTCCTACCATTCTTTTCACAGGACTTCCGGTGCGAGAGAGACGATCTTCACAAACCGTTTTTCTCTCAATTCTCGTGCCACGGGACCAAACACCCGCGTTCCGACGGGTTCTTTCTGAGCATTGATCAAAACCGCCGCATTCTCATCAAATCGGATATACGATCCATCTCGACGTCGTTTACCTCGACGCATGCGGACGATAACCGCCTGGACCACCTCTCCTTTTTTCACGGTGCCGCCCGGGCTTGCCTCCTTGACAGAAGCGGTGATCACATCTCCCAAACCTGCCGTTCTGCCGGTATCCCCACCCAGAGGTCGGATACAGGAGATCTTCCGTGCGCCGGAATTATCCGCCACATTCAACCTGGTTTGCATCTGGATCATAAGTCTACCCTTTCGCTTTCCTGACGATCTCTCGAATAACCCAGCGTTTGCGCTTACTCATGGGACGAGTCTCCTCTATCTTGACCTGGTCGCCGACCTGACACTCATTCTCTTCATCGTGGGCCATGAACTTACTGGTCCGACGAATTGTCTTTCCATAAAGCGCATGTTCAAACAGACGATCCACGGCAACCATTACCGATTTATTCATCCCGTTGGACACTACGCGCCCGACCTTGATAGCTCTCATTTTTCTTGGCATCGCTTCGCTGATCATCAGCAATGAGCGGATGAACCCATCAGCCCGTTGCCCCTTCCTTTTCCGTCAGAATCGTCATCACTCGAGCTCGGTCTCTGCGAACCTGACGAATCTTCATCACATTATCCAACTGCCCTGTAGCCTGTTGAAGGCGCAGCTTGAAAAGTTGCTCTGCATGAGACTGAGCCTCACCTTCCAGCTCTTCTATCGACATTTCTCGTAGTTTTTCAGCCTTCATTATCCTGCGTACCGCGTCACAATCCTGGTCCTGACCGAAAGCTTTTGAGCGGCCAGTCGAAGTGCTTCATGAGCCACCTCTTCAGTGAGACCTTCCACCTCATACAAAATCCTCCCGGGCCGAACAATGGCGACCCATCCCTCGGGAGCTCCTTTGCCTTTCCCCATTCGTGTCTCAGCGGGCTTCTTGGTAAAAGGCTTGTCCGGAAAAATTCGAATCCACATTTTTCCGCCACGTTTGGAATGGCGAGCAATGGCAATGCGAGCCGCTTCAATCTGACGATTGGAAATCGTTCCCGGTTCCATCGCCTTCAAACCGTATTGGCCGAAACTGACGGTAT
This sequence comes from Acidobacteriota bacterium, assembly GCA_036445815.1. GTDB lineage: Bacteria > Acidobacteriota > UBA6911 > RPQK01 > JADFOI01 > JAPYTY01. The sequence goes on from JAZFRU010000012.1 coordinate 11,945, forward strand.
CTCCTCCCCTCGCCTTCCCTTTCATGCGACCTTTATGTCGCTTTCTGTACTTGACCTTTTTCGGCATCAACATGGTGGGTTAATCTCCTTAAAGCTCTGCGACTTTCTCCTTGGTATCGTAGATATCACCCTTGTAGATCCACACTTTCACACCGATAACGCCATAGGTTGTATAAGCCTGTGCGAAGCCATAATCAATATCAGCCCGAAGCGTGTGGAGGGGCAACTGGCCGTGAAGGTACCACTCTGCGCGAGCGATTTCCGCTCCATTGAGCCTGCCCGCACACCTCACCTTGACGCCTTTGGCTCCAAATCTCAAGCTGGTGTCCACTGTTCGCCGCATGGCCCGACGAAAGGCGACCCGCTTTTCCAACTGCTGAGCGACCGATTCAGCGACCAATTGGGCTTCCAGTTCCGGTTTACGCACTTCCTGGATGTTGATGTATACCTCGCGCCCTGTGGACGCCTGCAGATCGGACTTCAACTTGTCAATTTCACTTCCCTTGCGCCCGATGATGATTCCAGGCCGAGACGTATGAACGATAACCGTGAGCTTATTGGCCGCTCTTTCGATCTCGATCAGTGCAATACCCGCATGAAAGAATCGGCCTTTGAGCTCCTTCTTGATCTTCAGATCCTCATGGAGCAGCCGGCCATAATCTTTTTGGGCGAACCATCTGGACTTCCATGTCCGATAAGGTCCTAGACGAAATCCATAGGGATGTACTTTTTGCCCCACGTCCTATTCCTCCTCATCCTGACCATCGGATACCCGTATGGTGATGTGATTCTGATGCCTTCTCTCACGAAAAGCCCTCCCCATGGGAGCTGGTCGCACTCGATATCTATTCTTTGTGGGCCCCATGTCCACAAAGGCTTCCTTCACGAAAAGCTCCTCAACATCAAGGTTGGGAGAGCGCTCTTCGGCATTGGCTATGGCCGAACGAAGCACCTTTTCGATAGGCCTGGCCGCCCCCTTGCGAGAGAACTCCAGGATGCTCAGGGCTCGCTCGACCTTTTCCCCTCGAATAAGATCGATGACCCATCGCGCCTTCTGAGAAGACCCTCGAATATACTTTCCTGTCGCTTTTGCTTCCATACCGTTATTCACTCTCCGGGACTATCGAAGCCGCGCCGATCTTTCCGTCCTGCCGGTATGCCCCTTGAAGGTTCGGGTTGGAGAGAACTCACCCAGTTTATGACCCACCATGTTCTCGGTCATGTAGACCGGAATAAACTTCTTCCCGTTGTGAACAGCGATGGTGTGACCCACCATGTCCGGAAAGATGGTTGATCTCCGGGACCAGGTCCGGATCACCGTCTTTTCATTGGTCTCATTCAAATGGCGAACCTTCTTGAGAAGGTGATCATCAATAAAAGGTCCCTTTTTAACCGATCTTGGCATCGTTAAACTCCCTAACCTAGGGGCGCACGCCGTGTCCCCCTACTATTTCTTCTTGCGTCTCCTGATAATGAACTGCTGGGTTCTCTTGTTATTCCGAGTCCGGAAACCCTTGGTTTTCCAGCCCCAGGGAGAACACGGGTGACGACCGCCCGAAGACTTTCCCTCGCCTCCGCCCATGGGATGGTCGACTGGATTCATGGCGACCCCCCGTACCTTGGGACGGCGCCCACGCCAGCGCTGCGCGCCCGCTTTTCCCAGCGAAACGTTCTCGTGCCCACCATTCCCGATCTGACCTATCGTGGCCCGACACAGAATGTGCACCCTTCTCACTTCTCTCGAGGGCAGCCTCACCTGGGCGTAATTGCCTTCTTTGGCCACCAGCTGTGCCGCAGCCCCGGCAGAGCGAGCCAATTGCCCACCTCTTCCCTGAATCAATTCGACATTGTGAATCACCGTTCCCAAGGGAATATTGATCATCGGAAGGTTATTCCCCGGCACGATATCGGCATCGGCTCCCGAAACCACCTTGTCGCCCGGACGGAGCCCCTGAGGCGCCAGAATATAGCGTTTCTCACCATCTGCATAATGGAGCCGAGCCAGGTGCGCGCTTCGATTGGGATCGTATTCAATAGCCGCAACCGTGGCCGGGATCCCATCCTTGTTCCTCCGAGTATCAATCAATCGATACTTACGCTTGTGCCCGCCCCCACGGCGCCGCACGGAGATACTGCCGTCATTGTTCCGGCCGCTGATTCTCTTTTTCCCACGAGTCAGACTCCTCAATGGCGGGATATTCGTCAATTCCTCTCCCGTCTGGACGGTGCGGAAGCGCCTGCCTGGAGAAGTCGGTTTGTAGCGTTTAATTGCCATACCCTTTATACGCCTTCAAAGAACTCAATGGTTTTCTGGCCCGGCCTCAATGTCACGTAAGCCTTTTTCCAGTTAGGCCGTCGGCCTGAATTCCTCCCCTGCCTCTTGATTTTTCCTCGAGTGATCATCGTACGAACCTTCTCGACCTTGACCTGGAATATACTTTCGACCGCCTCCTGAATATTTCTCTTGCTGGCCTTGATATCGACCCGAAAAGTCACCAGCCGCCCCTCCTGCTCTTCTTTCTTGAGGGTGCTTTTTTCCGTTACATGGGGGTAACGAACGATATCGTGCATGCTGCGAGTCATTTCTGCAACGCCTCCTGAAGGGCCAAAACAGCCCGTTTGCTGATGACCAGATGTTGACAGTTGACCAGATCGTAGACGTTCAAACCAACCGTCGGAACCGATTTGACTCCCTGCAGGTTCCGGGAACTCAGATAGAGATTCCGGTTGTCACGATCGTCCACCACCAGAATCTTCTTTTCCAATTTCAAGGCCTTCATCACGCCCAGGAATTCCTTGGTGCGGTGAGAGTCCAGAACGAATTCATCCACGACGGTGAGCTTCTGATTCCGCAACTTGTCGCTGAGGACCAGCTTGAGAGCCCCACGACGTTTCTTTTTGGGGAAAGATTGCTCGTAATCCCTCGGTTGAGGACCAAAGGTGATTCCACCCTTGGTCCACAAAGGACTGCGAATCGTGCCCGCTCGAGCACGGCCAGTGCCTTTTTGCCTCCACGGCTTCCTTCCACCCCCACGAACCGCGGCCCTCGTCTTGGTCGCATGCGTTCCCTTGCGCTGGGCCGCCTGATAGGCCCTCACCGCTTCCCAGACCAACGTCTCCCGGGCCGTGTAGTTGAAAACCTCCTCGGCGAGCTCCAACTTCTCCACCACCTTATTCTTTAAATTTTTGACTTCGACTTCAGCCATTATTGCTGCTCTCTCAATCGCCTTTGAATCAGGCCCGAGTAATCGTAACGTACGCTCCAGGACTACCGGGAACCGCCCCCTTGACCACCAGTAAATGATTGTCCTTATCCACTTGAACAACTTTCAAGTTTCGAATCTTCATCTGTTGATTTCCCATTCTTCCGGGAAGCTTCATCCCAGGCACCACACGACTGGGATAGGCACTCGCCCCAATCGATCCAGGACCCCGGTGAAACATGGATCCGTGAGTGGCCTGCCCCCCCGAAAAACCGTGTCTCTTCATCACGCCCTGAAAGCCACGACCGATCGAACGCCCTGAAACATTCACCAGGTCATCGGGCTTGAACACGTCCTGAACGAGAATCTGATCTCCAACGTTGATGGGCTCTTTTTCGTTCTCCTCGAAGGAAAACTCCTTCAAGAGTCGGGTTGGAGGAACGCCTGCCTTCTTGAAATGCCCCTGGATCGGCTTATTTGCGCGGTATTTGCTTTTCTCCACAAACCCCAGCTGAAGAGAACTGTACCCTTCTTTCTCCTGAGTTTTCTTCTGCACCACCACACACGGCCCTACCTGAATAACGGTTACCGGCACGGCCCTGCCGTTATCGTCAAAAACCTGAGTCATCCCCAGTTTCTTTCCAATCAGACCCACCTCCACATGCTTGGACGGACCGGCCTCTTCAGGTTTCGCTTCTTCGGCTTGCTCCGAGATTTCAGTCTCCTGAGCCTCGGGTTGTTCTTGATCTTCCTTCTTTGCCATGACCTACTTCTTTTCCGCTTAGCTCAGCTTTACTCTTTTTCGGCCCCAAAGGCCTTAATCTCGACATCGATAGCCGCTGGAAGGTCCAGTTTCATCAATGCATCCACGGTCTGTGGCGTCGGCTCCAGGATATCCACCAACCGCTTGTGAGTCCGCACCTCGAACTGCTCCCTGGATTTCTTGTCCACATGAGGCGAACGCAGCACCGTGTAACGATTAATTGAGGTGGGCAAAGGGACGGGCCCTGAAACCCGGGCACCTGTCCTCTTGGCAATATTCACGATCTCCTTAGCCGACTGGTCCAGTACCCGGTGATCGTACGCCTTGAGTCGAATCCTGATCTTTTCGTCGAACATACTATTATTCCACGATCTCGGAAATGGCCCCTGCCCCGACCGTGTGGCCTCCCTCACGGATGGCGAAGCGCAAGCCCTTCTCCATCGCAATCGGTTGAATCAATTCCACCTCTACCGAGATGTTATCTCCCGGCATCACCATCTCGACTCCCTCCGGCAGCGTCACCGAACCCGTCACATCCGTGGTCCGAAAATAAAACTGCGGCCGGTATCCCTTGAAAAAAGGCGTGTGCCTCCCTCCCTCATCCTTCGCCAGTATGTAGGCCTCCGCCTTGAACTTCGTGTGCGGATTGATGCTCCCAGGAACCGCCACCACCTGGCCGCGCTCCACGTCTTCCTTGTCCGTCCCGCGCAGCAGCAATCCCACATTGTCGCCCGCCTGACCTTCATCCAACAACTTCCGGAACATCTCCACTCCCGTCACCACTCGCTTCATCGTGTCACGGATACCCACAATCTCCATCTCTTCGCCCACTTTCACGATCCCGCGCTCGACCCGTCCCGTTACCACGGTTCCCCGTCCGCTGATCGTGAAGATATCCTCGATCGGCATCAGAAACGGCTTGTCCACGTCCCGCTCCGGTACCGGAATATACTCGTCCACCGCTGCCATCAACTCCAGAATCTGCTTCTGACCCTCTTCTTCCCCTTCCAGGGCCTTCAGGGCACTCCCCCGAATCATCGGGATATCGTCTCCCGGAAACTCGTACTTGGACAGCAGCTCTCGGACTTCCAGCTCCACCAGGTCCAGCAGTTCCGGATCATCCACCATGTCTACCTTGTTCAGGAACACCACGATGTGCGGCACTCCCACCTGGCGGGCCAACAGGATGTGCTCACGTGTCTGAGGCATCGGGCCGTCCGCGGCCGAGACCACCAGGATCGCCCCATCCATCTGGGCCGCACCCGTGATCATGTTCTTCACGTAATCCGCGTGACCCGGGCAGTCCACATGGGCGTAATGGCGATTCTCCGTCTCGTACTCCACGTGCGCCGTTGCGATCGTGATCCCTCGCTCCCGCTCCTCAGGCGCGTTGTCGATCGAATCGAATGATCGCACCTCCACCGCAGGATTGTTTGCCGCCAGGACCCCGGTAATCGCCGCCGTCAACGTCGTCTTCCCATGATCCACATGCCCGATCGTTCCCACGTTCACATGCGGTTTCGTTCTCTCAAACTTCTCTCTTGCCATAACTTATTTCTCCGACTGAGCCCAAATACTAAGCGGACTCTCCCACTAGTTTCCCCTGAGCCTTCGCGATTAATTCCGCGGATACCTGTGCGGGCAGTTGTTTATAACGCTCGAAGTGCATACTGTAATTCGCCCTTCCCTGACTGAGGGAACGCACCACCGTGGCATACCCAAACATCTCCGAGAGCGGTACAAAAGCACTGACGACCTGGCTGGCGCCTCGGGGCTCCATGTTCTCCACTTGACCACGCCGTCCATTCAAATCACCGACAACATCCCCCAGATACTCCTGGGGAACCACTACCTCCACTCGCATGATCGGCTCCAGTATCACGGGTTTGGCCCGTTTCAAGGCATCCTTGAACGCCATGGAACCCGCCACCTTGAAGGCGATTTCGGATGAATCCACGTCGTGGAATGACCCATCATAGAGTTCGACCACAACATCTTCAATTTCATAACCGGCCAGACACCCGCTCTCCATGGCCTCTTTCACGCCAGTTCCCACTGACGAGATATACTCGCGCGGAATAACACCGCCCTTGATCTTGTTCTCAAATACCAGCCCGGCTCCTGACTCAGCGGGCTCAATCTTCACCTTGGCGTGACCGTACTGACCTCGACCACCGGTCTGCCGCACAAACTTACCTTCACCCTTGGCAGCAACCGTGATGGTCTCCTTGTACGCCACCTGGGGTTTACCGACATTCGCTCCGACGCCAAACTCCCTCAGCAGGCGGTCCACGATGATCTCCAGATGCAACTCCCCCATACCGGAGATGATCGTTTGCCCCGTGTCGGGATCCACGTGAACCTTGAAAGTCGGATCCTCCTGCATCAACTTCCCCATGGAAAACCCCAACTTATCCTGATCCTCCCGGGTCTTGGGCTCAATAGCCACCGAGATGACCGGAGTCGGAAACTCCATGGCTTCAAGAATGACCGGATTCTTCTTATCGCAGATCGTGTCCCCGGTGTGGACGTCCTTCAACCCGACCGCCGCGGCAATGTCCCCGGCGTAAACCTCTTTGATCTCTTCTCGCTTGTCGGCATGCATCTTGAGGAGGCGCCCGATCCGCTCATTCCGATCTCGCGTACAGTTAAACGTCGTCGAACCCGCCTCCAGAGAACCAGAATAAACCCGCAAAAAGGCCAGCTGCCCCACAAAAGGATCCGTCACAATCTTAAAGATCAGCGCCGAGAAAGGCGCATCGTCAGAAACCTTTTGCTCCACGGGCTCCTGGGTTTCCGGATCGGTACCCTGAACCGGAGGGACATCCAAAGGAGAGGGAAGATAAGCGACAACAGCATCCAAAAGCGGCTGCACCCCCTTGTTCCGGAATGCCGCCCCGCACAAACAGGGCGTGAACTGGAGCGCACACGTGCCCTTGCGAAGAGCTCCACGAATCTGATCAGCCGAAATTTCCTTCCCGGCCAGGTACTCCTCCAGTAGCCCATCGTCGGTCTCCACGACGGCCTCGATCATTTTCTCTCGCCATTCCTTGGCCACCTGAAGATGGTCCTCAGGAATGTCGATCTCATCAAATTCAGATCCCAACGTGTCTTCCTGATAGACAATGGCCTTCATCCGGATCAAGTCAACCACGCCCTTGAAGTGCTCTTCCCTGCCCAGCGGGATCTGCACTGCAACCGGGTTGGCCTCCAACCGCTTTTTCATGGATTCCAGAGCGGCAAAGAAATCAGCTCCAGCACGGTCCATCTTGTTCATAAAAGCGATGCGCGGAACACTGTACTTATCCGCTTGACGCCACACAGTCTCAGACTGAGGCTCCACGCCGGCAACGGAGTCGAAGACCGCCACCGCTCCATCCAGAACCCTCAAGGAACGCTCCACCTCCGCAGTAAAGTCGACGTGTCCGGGCGTATCAATGATATTGACCCGAACATCGCCCCACAAACAGGCGGTGGCGGCAGAAGTAATGGTAATCCCTCGCTCCTGCTCCTGAACCATCCAATCCATGATGGCCGTTCCCTCGTGAACCTCACCCAGCTTGTAGGTAATACCGGTGTAGTACAGAATCCGCTCGGTAGTCGTAGTCTTACCGGCGTCAATATGAGCCATGATCCCGATATTACGGGTCTTTGCTAGCGATACTTCTCTGGCCACGACGTCTTAATTCCCAGCTTGATTGAATCTTTGAAACCCTACGACCTACTACGTACCCTACGCGCCGCCCCTACCACCGATAATGAGCAAAGGCCTTGTTGGCATCCGCCATCCGCCGGACATCCTCTCTTTTCCTCACCGATGCTCCGCGATTCGCCGCGGCTTCCATCACTTCGTTGGCAAGCCTTTCCGCCATGACCTTTTCCCCGCGACCCCGCGCATAAGCCACAATCCAGCGAATCCCAAGAGAAGCCCTGCGGCGGGTACTCACCTCGACGGGCACTTGATAGGTAGAACCTCCCACACGACGAGACTTGGTCTCCAACATGGGCTTCACGTTGTCCAGAGCCTTCTTGAGGATCTTCATCGAGTCTTCCTCTGTCTTCTTCTCGATCATCTCCATGGCCTGGTAGAAGATCTGCTCAGAGATGTTCTTCTTTCCCTTCACCATCAACTTATTGATGAAGCGAGTGGCCAACTCACTATTGTAGACAGCATCAGGAGGAATCTTTCTTTTCGGAACCTCTCTACGTCTGGGCATTAAAATTCTCCAAATACAAAACAGGCTGCAAAGACTAGGTCCGTGCAGCCATTCACAACCAGTCCGCCCCTAGGCCCTTGGCCTTTTCGTCCCATACTTGGAACGGGAATTTTGGCGACCTTCGACTCCGACCGCGTCCAAGGTACCTCGAATCACGTGGTAGCGCACTCCGGGAAGATCCTTCACGCGGCCGCCTCGAATGAGCACAATGGAATGCTCCTGAAGGTTGTGGCCGATTCCAGGAATGTACGTCGTCACCTCAATCCCATTGGTCAACCGCACTCGAGCCACTTTCCTCAAAGCAGAATTCGGCTTTTTCGGTGTCTGAGTATAAACTCGCACACACACTCCCCGCTTCTGCGGACTGCTCTGAAGAGCCGGACTCTTGGTCTTCGCCTTGGTCCTCCGACGCCCTTTGCGAACTAACTGATTGAAAGTTGGCACTCAGTTCTCCTAAAACCAAAAAAAATGATGCAGAGGCATCATCTCAACAAAAGAATATCTAACTACCGCGAGCGTCGCAGTGTAGCGGGACACACCCGCCCTGTCAAGCTACGGAAACCCTGATTTTACCAACACCGTGGCGAAATAACAAGAATTTAGAGAGCCCGGAAACAGGGTGGTTGAAGCCTCCCGGCAGCGAGTATACGATTGGACCTTTAAGAAAGGTCTCGATGCTCCGAATCCAGCTGTTCTTTTATTCGATCGCCTACACCTTGGTGGCGATTCTCTACCTACCCGTTTTTCTCTACCGGGTAGTCCTCCAAGACAAGAGTCTGGTCAATTTATGGAAAAGATTCGCTCCTCCAGGAACCGTTGTCACGCCAACCCCACAAGGATCCATTTTGTGGATCCACGCCGTTTCAGTGGGCGAGGTGAAAGCGGCCGCACCCCTGGTAAGAGCACTGGCTGCCGACTCCCGAAAGATGTTTATTTCCACGACCACCGATACCGGCCAGAGCCTGGCCAGAAGCCTGTTTGCAAACCAGGCCCAGGTGTTTTTCTTTCCCCTGGACTGGCAATGGCTGTGCCGTTTGCATCTGAGGCGAATCAATCCTTCAGCAGTGCTTCTCATGGAAACGGAGATCTGGCCTGGCTTCATCGCCGCCGCCTCACGACTTGAAATCCCTGTGGTGTTGATCAACGGACGTATTTCTGACCGTTCCTTTCGCCAATATCGCAGAATCCGGGGATTCCTTGCCCCGCTTTTGCAAACCATGAGCCACTTCTGCATGCAAACACGTCAGGACAAGGAGCGTATTCTGAAACTGGGCGCCCCTCCTGAGCGGGTCAATCAAATGGGAAACCTCAAGTATGACTATCAACTCATCGAAATTCCGGAGAAAACCGAGAGGGTCACCCGGATAGAAAAGCTCCTCAAGCCCACTCCAGACCACTTGCTCTGGGTTTGCGGCAGTACTCGCGACGGAGAAGAAGAGATTCTCCTTGAAGTTTTTGAATCCCTGAGCCAGGAGTTCCCTGCTCTGCGAATGCTCCTGGCCCCTCGGCACCCTCATCGAGCCGAAGGTATCTCGCGACTGGTAAGGAGCCTGCCATTCAATTTCATTCGAAGTTCTCAACTGGATGCTCCGATCGCTGCCCCCCCAGAAGTTCTCATCCTGGACTCGATTGGAGAGTTGGCCTACCTCTATCAACTGGCCGATGTTGTCTTCGTGGGAGGGAGCCTGGTGAACACAGGAGGGCACAACATTATCGAAGCCGCCTATTTCGCCAAGCCCATTCTCTTCGGCCCACACATGGAGAACTTCAGGGAGGTTTCTTCAACCTTTCTCCAATCGTATGCCGCACTTCAAGTGCAGTCGAAAGAAGATCTGAAGGCCAAAGTCCATGACCTCCTCCGAGATGCAAGCAGCCGAAGATGGCTGGGTCGAAACGCCCGGAACGTGATCCGCAACAATCAGGGAGCGGTCGAGCGAACGGCTCAAATCGTGCAACAATATTGCGGAGAACAATAGATCGCCCTGTGCGCGCGGAATGAATGGAAGAAGCAGCCTTTCGATGATGAACAATAGAACTGGAAATCCATCGATTAACCGGTCAGGGGTCAGAAGGCAATGAAGTACCTCATCTCCAGACTTTACAGCCTGGTGGTTTCCCTACGGGTGTTTCTTTACCAAAAGAACCTCCTTTCCTCTCAGCAGCTCCCACATCCGGTCATCAGCATAGGCAACTTGACGGTGGGAGGCACCGGAAAGACTCCCCTGGTAGCCTTCCTGGCGAAGGTTTTGAAAAAGGCCGGATACCAGCCGGTCATTTTGACCCGGGGCTACAAAAGAAAATCCAAGGCACAGGTTCTAACGGTCAGTGACGGGAAGAAAATCCTGTGCGGCTGGGAGGATTGCGGAGATGAACCCTATTTACTGGCACGCAATCTGGAGGGTGTCGCGGTTGTCGTCTCGAAGAATCGCTACCAGGCCGGCCAGTCGGTTCAGAATTGCTACCCGGACCCGATCATCTACCTTCTCGATGACGGCTACCAACATCTTCAGCTCAAGAGAAATGTCAACATCCTGTTACTGGATGCGACCGATCCGTTTGGAGGAGAACAGCTGTTCCCCCTGGGACGATTGCGGGAGAGCACCCGGGCCCTGAAGCGGGCGGACGCCATCATCATCACCCGGTCTCACATCCCCTTTGAGATGGAAGAAGTGAATCAGCACATACGCAAATGGAACCCCTGGGCACCGATCGCCTATTTCCACCACGATGTCACGTCGACCTACGATCTCAAGACGGGAAAGCCCAGGCCTATCCGTGACTTCATGGGGAAAAGGGTGCTGGCCCTGGCGGCCATCGGAAACCCCCAGGTGTTCATTCATGATCTCGAACACTACCAGATGAAAATCCAGGACAGCTTTATCTTTCGAGATCACCATGACTACACTCAAAACGACCTGGATGATGTCCTGGGCCGCCTGGCGGACCACCAGGCGGAGATGGTGATCACCACTGAAAAGGATTCCGTACGGCTGGAGCACCTTGCGTTCAAAGAGTCGCAAATTTTTGTTCTTGGGATCCAAGCCGTTCCCGAGAACCTGACCGAATACAAGAGGGAATTCCTCAACCAGGTGAAGTTTCTATGACCCCCGGCCATCACATCCTGGTCCGCGGGACCAACTGGATCGGCGATTCGGTGATGTCTCTGGCAGCACTTCGTGAACTGCGACGCCTGTATCCGGATCATCACCTGTCTCTCTGTGTGACCTCTTGGGTGTCCGGCCTGTTCGAGGACCAGGAGATTGTCGATGAGGTCATCCCTATTCATCCCAGCGGCTCGGGCTGGCGAGACTTGATCGAGTTGAGGGGACGACTGCGACGAGCCCAAACCGCCATTCTCTTTCAAAACGCCTTCCGTGCGGCTGTCGAGATGGTTGTCTCAGGAGTTCCCGAACGCATCGGCTATGCCACGGATGGGCGCAGCCTGCTGTTGACTCACCGGGCTCGTCCCAGAATCAAGGCACTCGCCAAGCATCAGATTTACTACTACCTGGATCTTCTCTACCAGACCGGTCTTTCTCCGCATGACTACCTCCAGGATCCCGACTTTGAACCCGACATTCACCTGGTGGCCAGTCCGAAAGAAATTCAGCGAGCCGACACCCTTTTACAGGCAGCCGGGCCCTTGCCCGAAGGCCCCCGGATCATCTTCAATCCGGGTGCCTCCTATGGACCGGCCAAGCGATGGTTCACGGATCGCTATGCCGCCCTGGCCGACCGCCTCATCGACGAGTTCAAGGCCGACGTCGTACTGGTGGGATCCCGGCAGGAAAGAGCCCTGGCTCAGGAGATTCAAAGCCTCACCCGACACCCCCTGAAGATCCTCACAGGTGAAACAGACCTGCCCTCTCTGATGGGCCTTTTGAGCCGTGCCGACCTCTTCATCACCAATGATTCTGGCCCTATGCACCTGGCGGCTGCACTGGACATCCCCCTGATCGCACTGTTTGGATCCACCGATGAAGTGGCGACAGGGCCTTTCAACCCCAAGGCTCGAGTTTTGCACAAACATGTTGAATGCAGCCCTTGCCTTTTGCGAGAATGCCCTATTGATTTACGCTGTTTTTCAAACATTGGGGTGGATGAGGTCTATGATGCTGTTCGAGCCGTACTTCAAGGTTGAGCTCGATCCGACGCAACCGAGGGATTGATGGAAACACAACCGGCAATTTTTCTGGACCGTGACGGCACCTTGATCGAGGACACAGGTCACCTCAATGAAGTCGAGAAAATCTCCATTTATCCAGAGGCCTTCGAAGCGGTGCGGAAGATCAATCGAAGTGGAATCCGAGCCATCGTCATCACCAACCAGTCGGCCATCGCCCGCGGCCTCCTCAACGAAAAGAAACTGGGGGATCTGCACCGATTCCTGCAGGACGCCTTCCAACAGGAACAAGCCACCCTTGACGCCTTTTACTACTGCCCTCACCATCCGGATGCTGGAACCGGGAGTTTTACTCAGAAATGCACCTGCCGGAAGCCTCAACCCGGCATGCTCCTGCGCGCAGCCCGGGAACTCCATCTCGAACTGGCAACCAGTTATATGATCGGCGACAAACTGATCGATGTGCAGGCCGGGCACCGAGCAGGAAGCCAATCCATCCTGGTCAAGACCGGCTATGGAAATCGTGAACTGCAACTCTTGAATGAAGGAGGGGCTTCCACACCCCCTTCGGAAGATCCGTCAATAATACCGGATCACGTGGCCGGGAACGTTCTCGACGCCATCGATTGGATTACGGAGCGAAGCTATGACTGACGGCCTGGTCCCACTCATTGATCAGTTCCCCCGGCTGAAGATCCTTTTACTGGGAGATTTCATTCTGGATGAATTCATCTTCGGAGAAATCTCTCGGGTTTCACGAGAAGCTCCCGTTTTGATCCTGAAGTACCGCCATACCGAAACGGCTCCGGGCGGAGGGGCAAACACCGTCACCAATGTGGATCGATTAGGCGCTGAGGCCATTCCCGTGGGCTTCCTGGGCCGGGATCAAGCGGCTGGCGAACTGCTGTCGGGTTGGTCCAACCGCGTCAACAGAGACTATATATTTCAGGACGCCGATTTTCAGACCACTCGGAAGTCGCGACTTCTAGCCGGTTCCTTCCATTCCTCTCAACAACAGCTGGTTCGCCTGGACTACGAACACCCCTACCACCTGAAAGCCGCCCACGAGCAGAAAATCCTGAATACTCTTTCAGAACTGGTCCCTGAGGTCGACGCGATCCTCCTTTCCGACTACAGCCTGGGGTGCATCAATCCCGCAATCCGCGAGGCGGCACTATCGCTGGCGGCCAAGCATGAAAAGATCCTCGTCGCGGATTCACGTGATCACCCCCATGACTATGCGGGGGCGACTTCCATCACTCCGAATATCACCGAAGTCGAAGCGGCTCTGTCCCTTTCAATCGGAGATGACCTTGCGCTCCTGGAGGAGGTGGGCACCCGCCTCCTCCAGGAATGGAGGCTTGATGCCCTGTTGGTGACTCGGGGAAAATTGGGAATGTCGCTTTTCCTGGAGAAAGAGGTCATCCATGTACCGATTTTTGGCAGCGATGAGATCGCCGACGTCACGGGTGCCGGCGACACGGTCACGGCAACCTACAGCCTGGCACTGGCGGCAGGAGGTACTTTTCCCCAAGCAGCCCAGCTCGCCAATCGTGCAGCCGGCCTGGTGGTCATGAAAAAGGGAACCGCCACGGTCTCTCCTCGCGAACTCCGAGACGCCGTCCAGGGAGACCTCTGAGGACTGACTTGTATCGCTGCAAGCCAACGGCGAGAAAGAAACCGTGCCCTCGGTTTGCGGGAACCCAATGCTGGTTAACAGTTAACCCATCGGGGACAACGCGGGAGCGAGAGTGAATTCGTGAAAAACAAGATCAAAACGCTGCCTGAACTGCGTGAGATTGTGGCTCGTGACCGTGCCAAAGGAAGATCGGTGGTCTTCGCCAATGGCTGTTTCGATCTGATCCACGTCGGCCACGTCCGCTATCTTGAGGCCGCACGCGCCCTCGGAGATCTGCTCGTGCTAGGATTGAATGGAGACGAATCCGTCAGACTCCTGAAGGGGCCCGGCCGCCCCACCATGAACCAGGAAGAACGAGCTGAGATTCTGGCTGCCATGGAATGTGTGGATTACGTGATTCTTTTTGACGACCCTACAGCGGAGCACCTGCTCCAGCAACTCCAACCCGACATTCATGCCAAAGGCACCGATTATGCCGAAGACACCGTTCCCGAGAGAGAAACAGTCCGCGCCTATGGGGGTTCGGTCAAGATCGCAGGAGATCCCAAGGACCACTCCACCAAGGACCTCTTGAGGCAGATTATCGAAGGCCAACCATCGAAGCAAGATGAGTAACCACACCGCCTCATCCTCAACTCAGAAAATTCTAATCGTCAAACTCGGCTCATTCGGCGACATCATCCACACCATTCCGGCCCAACAACAGATTCACCGGCATCGTCCCGACACGGAAATCCACTGGTTGACTGAACCCCCTTACGCGGAACTGCTCGGCCAGATCCCAGGCCTCAAACGGGTCTGGCCTGCCGACACCAAGAAATGGCGCAAACAGCTCTCTTCTCTGACCGAGAGCTTCCCTCTGATCCGCTCCTTGCGGCGTCAGCGTTTTGACCTGGCACTGGACTTTCAGGGACTTGTTAAATCTGCGGTCCTGGCCCGTCTTTCCGGCGCTCGGGAAGTGGTTGGATTCACTCGGGAGCAGGCCAGAGAACCCGCTTCGTCCTACTTTTACTCCACGACCCTTTCCAGAGACATGAGCACCCAGCCTCACGCGATTGACATCAATCTGGATCTAACTCGCTGCCTGGATTTCAGCTCCGACGGAGCCAGCCCCCTGATCCCTTTGGAAATCCCCGAGGAGGCTGTCCGCTATGTGGACCGGCAACTGGAGCTGGCCGGAATCACAAATCCAGTCCTGATTAACCCCGGGGCTGGCTGGATCACCAAGCGATGGCCGGCACAAAATTATGGCCGGCTGCTCCTTGAACTGAAACAGCAGTTGAACCTATCCTCCGTCGTCACTTATGGTCCAGGAGAAGAAGAACTCCTGGAACAAATGGTTGCAGCAGCTGGATCTCTCCCGGTGAACGCCTTCCCCACTGACTTTTTTCAACTGGCCGCCCTTTGCCGCCGCTCTCGCCTGATGGTGGCAGGAGACACTGGCCCCTTGCATCTGGCCGTGGCTTTGGGAACGCCCACGGTTGCCGTTATAGGGCCCACCACTCCCTGGCGTAACGGCCCCTTCAATCCGAATGACGTGGTCGTGAAGCGCGATCTACCTTGTTCGGACTCCTACAAACGAACCTGTGACCATTTCATCTGTATGGACATTCCCGTCTCCGATGTGTTCAAGGCCGTGGTCAGGCGCCTGAAGCCATGACGGTAGTTCAGCGAATCCGGGTTCCGTCCGGAATGGCCTTTGCTCTGATTTTTCTTTATTTTTCTCGGCCTCGAATGGACCTTTTCCTGTTCGGTATCGGCCTGGCTCTGATCGGTCTGGCGCTT
This sequence comes from Acidobacteriota bacterium, assembly GCA_036445815.1. Lineage (GTDB taxonomy): Bacteria > Acidobacteriota > UBA6911 > RPQK01 > JADFOI01 > JAPYTY01. Next base: position 27,675 of record JAZFRU010000012.1, read on the forward strand.
CGTGTCTGGGCTGCCGGCCACATTGAAAAAGGCAGTCGATTGGCGGCCTGTGGCCCCTATCAATGGACTCGCAACCCTCTCTACCTGGGGTCCCTTATGATGGGTCTGGGATTTTCTCTGGCGTCAGCCAGGGCAGGACTGGTCCTTTTGTTTCTGGTCCTTTTTTTCGCTCTCTACATCCCGGTGATGCGGCGGGAAGAAAAAGAACTGGCCCAGTCCTTCGGCTCCGAATATGACTCGTATCGGCGACAGGTGCCGTTTTTCCTACCCCGACTCACGGTTGGCCATTCCAAAGGAAAACGGGATCCGGCCGTCCGCACACGCAACTTTCAATGGCACCTGGTAATCTTGAATCGCGAGTACAATGCGGTTGGAGGCCTGGTGGCGATCGCATTGGTTCTGTGGGCGAAGCTGCTATGGATGTAAAACAAACCTCCCTGGTTGCCCTTTTGGTTATGGGATCCCTGTTGATTCCCGGCCCGGGTGTCAGCTGGGCAGCGAAGGAACAATCTCGACCTCTTCTGGATAACCCCAGGGACTACTCCGTTCCGTTCCGCGAAGGGGAAAGCCTGCGTTATCAGATCAACTGGAAGCCGATTTTCGTGATGCCCGCTTTCAAGGCGGGCGAATTGGCCCTTTCAATCAAGGAGTCCCATTACAACAAACGCCCGGTCTACACCATCTCGGGCACCGCATCATCCGAGGGTTTGTTGAGTTCAGTCACCGGCCTGAAAGTCCGTGATCGCTTCGAATCCAATATTGATCACGAGACCTTCCGATCCTACCGAATCCTGAGACAGACGCGCCGGAACGAGCGTAAGAGAGATCTGGAGGTGCTCTTCGAATACGAGCAGGATTCGACCTGGGTTCGCGAGTGGAATACCGAGGTCCAACCGCCCCTCGAGATAAAAAATGAAAGACTCACGGGAATCCCCGGACCGGTGGCAGACATCTTATCGGTGTTCTACCTGGCGCGCCTGCGCACCCTGCACCCCGGCGATTCCTATCTAATCCACCTGAATGACCGCGGGAAGATCAAGCCGATCACCATTCGGGTGCAGGAGCAAGAAGTCGTCCCCACTGACATTGGTGCCTTTGAGACGGTGAGAATCAGTACCATGGGCGGCCTGTTCAATAATGGAGGGGATCTCCGAATCTGGTACTCCACCGATCGATTGCGGATACCCGTTAAATTCGAAGCCGATGTCAAACTCGGCAAGGTTTACGGAAAGATCATCGGAGTGGACACTCCCAAAATGACCAAATCAGTGATTCAGATCGACTGAGGCAAGTGGACCGCCAGACCGGCGCTGGTCTTCGACCAGCACGTTTCATGTTTCACGTTTAATGTTTCACGTTCCCTCTCGGGCTTGTGCATTCTTTCGGCCCGGTGGCTCGATTTTGTAGCGGCCGCTTATTAGCCCGACT
>JAZFRU010000013.1:0-7286 GCA_036445815.1 Acidobacteriota bacterium
ATTCAAGGCCTCTCGGGGACGGGACGATGGCTCTTCGGAATTAACCTGACCCGTCGGTTCGTTCTGATCCTCGATTCCACTTTCCTCCAGCGCGACCGGCGTCACGGAATCGGGAGTACTCGGGAGACTTCCCAGCGGTTCTTCGGGCAGATCGGTCAGGACACCTTCAACGGCCACAGATTCTTCGGATTCATCCACCTGAAGAACTTCGACTTCCGCTAACTCTCCAGACACGCCGTCCTCGACAGATGCCCGTTCTTCGGCCGCACCAACGGGTGGACCACCGACGGACTGATCTGACGAATACCACCAGAGAGAAGCCACGATCAAGAGCAGTACACCACCCGTCACGAAGACTCTCCTTGAGGATCCCTTCGGTTCCACACTGGCAAAGGGAAGGTCCTCATCCGGGACCCATTCCTCATCCGACACCGACTCCTCGGGAGATACCTCCTCGTCACCGAATACCTTGGCCACCACTTCCGGTGGAGCCACTTCGAGAGGCGGCACGACCGACTCCGTCGGTTCTACTGGCTCCGGTGGCACAGCTGTTTGCTCGGTCGGAACAACTGGCTCCGCCGCCACTGTGGGCTCATTCGACTCCGGTAATAGGGTCTCCTCCGACTCTCCCCGTATCGCTTGCGCATGTGACCTGGCCTCTTGCACTGGATCCTCAGGGTCCGGTGGGATCGGGGCGGAAGTCTCGACGACCTGGTCCTCCAGGAAGGCTTCGGCCGAGAAAGAAGCCGCTCGGTTCGGAGCGACGGTCGGGACGAGTTTCGACTGTGGAATGACCGGACTCTCATGTCCCGTCAGGGCACTTTGCATCTCCTCCACGGATTGTGGTCGTTCGCTCCGATCACTGGCCAAACATTGAAGAATCAGGGCGTTGAGCCGTTCTGAAACACCCGGGATCGGCTCCGTCCTATCGTCTGGTTGCCGATTAACAATATCCTTTTCGTTGAACGGCAGCTTACCGGCGAGCATTTCATAGAAGAGGCAACCCAGCGAATAGATGTCCATCAAGGGCGATGGCTCCTCCCCAACAATCTGCTCCGGGGATACATAGTAGGTGGAAAGAAAGATGGGGTTGTTCCATCTCCTGAAGTTGGCCTCCTTGACGATCGCGTCGATACCAAAGTCGATCACCTTGACACTCCCCTTGTCAGTGATCATCACATTTTCAGGGGTCATGTCTCGATGCGTTATCCCGGACCGATGGGCGTACTCCATGGCCGACATGATTTGCTCCGCCAGACCCAGAAAAGTGGCCTCATCGCAGCGGTAGTGGGGCTGTTTGAAGAGAAAATCACGGAGCGTCTCTCCAGGGATATACTCCATCAAGATCAGGACCGATTGCACGCTTTCCTGCTTCAAGAATTCTCTAACAGAACAAATGTGAGGATGGACAAGACTTGTGGAAGACTCGAACCCCTTGAGCAGCGCCTCATTCAGATCGTCATCAAAAACGATGCTGGTACGCAATTTTCGAAGGGCTGCCTGTTTCCCTGAGGTTTGATCCTCGACCAGGAAAGTCGCCCCGATCTCATCTTTCCCCAAGGGGCCCAGGAGTTTGAATCTTCCTTCAATCAGCCCTGAAAGTTCCATGTTCCCTTCAGTGTAACTCATTTACACCCCCCTTTGATGTTTCGGGTTTACTGCGTCAGGAGAAGGAGACAGGTTCCAGAAGCTGACCGGCTGACAGGCTGACAGGCTGACCACCTGACGATTGAGAGGAAGGCAGGTGACAGGGGAGGACATGAGAGGCGCTGATCGAAGCCCTGAGGCGATTATCGGTCCACAGAAATGATCCAGAAATCGGGCAGCAGTTCAGGTAAACGAGTTTGCAACTCCACTCCCACCGCTGCAGCTTCCTCTCGAGTGTCCAGGGGCCCCACACGGACTCGATAGTAAAACCCCACTCCTGGAACGTCGGTTTCAGCCACATAAGCGGAATAGCCGAGATCCCGCAACATCACTTGAACCTCGTTGGCCTTTTCCTGTTTTCGGACAGACGTCACCTGTACCGAAAATCCGGATTTCTCCCCGCCCCCGGAATGGGCCTGCTCTGTCCCGGGGGATTCAGTCGGCTTGGACCGGGATGGCTGCAGATCGACCGGTGGAGATTCGACGGATGATGCCTCTGGCACGGCCACCGGAGACTCCGCTACCGGAGATCTTCCCACACGTCGATCGACTGGAGGAAACTGGGCAGCAGGCGGCAACCGATAATCGCTGGAGGAACGGTTGGCCGTCTCGCGGGTGACACGGGAAGGTGGGCTATCGGCCCTCTCTTTTCGAGGTGATTCCCGGGATGAAGTGGAAATTCTCCGCTCTCTGGCGGGATCTTCCGGACGCAGCATCATATCCAGAGTCACCTCTCTGGGGGTTTTCAAGTGAATGCCCGTGAGAGCCTTCTTGAATCGAGCCGCAGACGCTTCGATGATATAGCTTCCCAGCGGTAAACTGGGTGCCAGGTAGAGACCTTCGGATCCCGTCAGGAGCGACCAGGTTCTCCCTGTCTCCATATGTCTCACGGTGATCTGCACACCCTGGACCGGTTTCCCCTCCAGGTCGATGACAGTTCCCGAGATAACAGAATCGTCATCCTGCGCCCACAACCCTCCACAGACCAAGAAGATCGAGAGCATCAGTGTTATTTTGCGGCGAGAAGCAGTCATCGTGATTCAGATCCTTACTGTCATTAACGAGTTACCCTATTTTAGAGTTTGAGAAGAGCGAAGACAACTCATGCAGGTGACAGGGCACAAACCTCAGGCCGTCTCAGAACTTCAAACATGTAGGGCATCACTGATGGGTGTCTTTCGATCAGGTGGCAAGCCCAGTGTAGCGGCCGCTCTATGAGCGGCTCTCTTGGACCCATCAGTTAGCACGCACATCCAAACGCCATTCCATTCCACAGCTTGGCCTCCCCAGCCGCTCGCAGAGCGGCCGCTACACTGAACTCGATAAAGTCTGAAAGGGTGAAACATGGCACACGGCCGAGCGAAGCGAGTCAGGACGGATCATGGTGCCGATGCAGTAGAGAGGGTGTGAGAAATGCCGGCTATAGGCCTTCACACCTGAGCCAGGGTGCACGATCGCGCACCCTGGCTCGGGCTATCTCTGTGTCTCTGAGGTAAATGGGTCGCTAGTTACCGGCGCCCAACGTGTCCAGACCGTAGACGATCTCACCGCTGAGACCGGTGGCCACCACTTCCACGTCCAGGATTTCATCGACCGGAATGGTGAAGAAATCCCTGTCCAGTACCGCAAAATCGGCATATTTTCCGGGCTCCAGGCTGCCCAGGGTATCCTCTGCCATCACATACTCTGCGGCCCAGTTGGTCGTCATCTTCAGAGCGGTGACCCGATCGACTCCCTCGTCAGGAAGCAGCGTCACGATCTCCGGAACCTCACCAGGGGCCAGGCGAACTCCGAAATCCGACTTGATGACCTGTCGGGTGATCAGGGAGTGAATGGGACGCCAGTTGCCGCCCCCTTCAAAGGTCACGCGGATGCCTTGATCAATCCAGGTTTTCACCGGCATGGCATACTCTCGGAGCTCTTCACCATAGACATCTATATTGAACGGCACACCGCCCAGCATTCCCATATTGACGTTGATGATGACTCCGAATTTCTTGAGACCTGCCATCACGTCCGGCTGTTTGCCCAGCAGGATGTTGTGCTCAAGGGTGGTCCGCAGGCCGCGCATATACTCCAGCGAGTAACCGCCTTCTTCCATGGACTGTTCCAGCATTTCGATGTAAAGCCTGGCGCCATGGCTGGAGGTGCCGTGGGCCTGAACCGGACGCCATCCGTTGACAATGGCTTCCCGGTACGTTTCCCAGGGCTTTGTCCCGGGGCTGGGGCAACGTTCCTTGGCCTTCACCTCGGCCGAGGCATTGGGCATGTCGGGCCCCATGCATACCTCATTGACAACCGAGTCCCAGATTTCATTACACATCCCGTTGAGCCACATCATCTCCCCACCTGCGGAATGGGTGGTCCAGGGGGCTCCGTAGCCTTTGTAAAATTCATGGATAGACTTGAGGTTCCAGAAGTTACCTCGCTGAGATTCGATGTAGTAAGCCAGGCGGTGAGGCATGACGCCCTGTCGATTCAACAGATGATAAGCCTCAATGACCTTTGGGAACAGGATTCGGGTCCCGATGGTGGTCACGCCCCGAGCCACGGTATCCTCTCCGAACAACCGCAAGGCTTCCGCCAGCTTGGATATCGGCTCGTCCTTCCACCAGAACTCAAAGGTCAGGCCCTGGAGATCGGGAACGGCGGCATAGCCGTCTTGGGCTGCTCCGGGACGGTTCTCAAGATCCGTGCTCTCCTCCCAGTCAGCAAACACCGACTTGATAGCGTCAATGGCCACAGAGTTGAACATTCCCTGGATACCCATGGACACCAGCACCGGATTGTTTTCCGTTCCACTGTCGATCTGCCGTCGGTTGAGTTGCCCCAGATAAAGCCAGCCTCGCGCCGTCCCACTGGCATTGTCCTTGTTGTCGGAAAGGGCGACCGAGATCCATTCACCGGGGGGGATATTCTGAACACTGATGGCATTGACCACCGTCTCCCGAATCTTCTTGGCAGTACCCTCGGCCGTGGTTTCGGCAACAACCGCCAGCTTGACACTGGGATCGCTGAGACCCTGGCTCGGACCATAGGTTCTGGATGCACCCGAAAATGCGTGATAATGAGGATTGATAATTCCTGGAATCACGGTTCGACCGCCCAGATCCACCGTTTTGGTCTTGCGGCCGGCCAGCTCTCTCATTTCCTGATTGGTTCCCAAGGCCATGACTCGCGTCCCATTAATGGCCATGGCCTGGTAGATATTCCCCGGTGTGTCGGGGACGGTACTCCAATCGTCCATGGTGACGATTTTTCCATTGATCAGCACCGTGTCGGCATAGCCCTGCTGGGCGACCAAAGGAGGAAGGGTCTGCCCCATTCCCAGGGTCGGGAAAAGCAGGACCAGAAGACAGATCAGTAGATACTTTTTCATAGCGCGTCCCTTCTGTTGTATGTGTGAGGTCAAAATCATTCGTGTGGGTCCAGGAATTGTATGTTCCGAAGCAACAAGAGTCAATCAGAAGGTTGTGTACGGCACCCACCTGACGCCTGGGATCGGGAATGCTAGGACCTCTGCCAGTTCACACTCGGCAGTCTGTGCTAGCATCGGCCCTTGACCCGATCCCAGTTGAACCCCCGAACTGCTCTGCGAAGGCCTGTTTGTACCCTGGGGATCGCCATTTTCCTTACGGCAGCCGGCCTGGCCCAACAAGGCCGGGATGAAAAGGTCGTGACCGCGGTCAGGACCGAGGTTCCTATTGAGTTGGACGGTCACCTGAACGAAGCTCAATGGAGTCTTGCATCCCCCGCCACGGGCTTCATCCAGAACTCACCTCGAGACCGGGAACCCGCTACCGACCGTACTGTAGTGCGCGTTCTGTTCGACGAAGAGAATCTCTATTTCGGGGTTTACTGCTACCAGGACCCGAGCAGGATCGTCATCAGCGATCTGGGGCGAGATTTCGGAGTCACGGAAAACGATGTTTTCGGTATCGGACTGGATACCCGCCACGATCATCGCAACGGCTTCGTCTTTTTCACCAATCCGGGCGAAGCCAAGGAAGACGCACAGGTCGCGAGTGATGGGCTGGAATTCACTCGCGATTGGGACGGCATCTGGGATGTAGTCACCCAGGTACAACCGGACGGTTGGACGATCGAAATCGTGATCCCGTTCAAGACGGTGGGATACAACTCACAGGACCATCCCATCATGGGGATCAATTTCAAGCGCAGAATTCGTCACAAGAATGAAGACTCCCATTGGGGTTATATCCCGCGCCGCTTTCTCCTTTCCCGCTTTTCCCTGGCAGGGAGGCTGGTGGGACTCAGGGATATCCCGAGGAGTCAAAATCTACGGGTTAAGCCCTTTTTGACCAGCACCTTCACACAACGGGATCTTGGGATTGAAGAGAATGACGACCTGGATGCCGAAGCAGGGCTGGATGTCAAATACCGGTTGAGTGAAGGGCTCACCCTGGACCTGACCTTGAACACCGATTTCTCCCAGGTGGAAGTGGATACTCAGCAGATCAACCTGACCCGCTTCAGTCTATTCTTTCCGGAGAAAAGAGACTTCTTCCTGGAAAACGCCACCCTTTTCGCGTTCGGCGACGTCCCCACCGAACGGGGCCCCAGATCCCGGAGCCAGGAGACGCAGCTCTTCTACAGCCGCCGCATCGGACTCTCTCCTACCGGCCTGGCCCTGCCCCTGCTGGGCGGGGCCAGGCTTTCAGGCCGAGTGGGTAAATTCTCGCTTGGGATCCTGAACATTCACCAGCAGGACACCGACGATTTCTCGTCCAACAACTTCACGGTGACTCGCCTGCGCCGCGATATCTTTTCCCGATCTGAGATCGGCGCCATCTTTATCAACCGAGAGGGAGGGGAGGCCGGAGACTACAACCGTACCTATGGGTTGGACCTCAACATGCAGCTCCGGCAGGAGTTCACCGTCAACGGCTTTATTGCCGCCACCCAGAGTCCGGAGCAGAATGAAAAGAATGTCCACACCAAGATCTCCAGCAAGTGGGAAAACGCATTCTGGTACACCCAGGGTCTTTTCGCCGACATCGGAGAGAACTTCAATCCCCAGGTGGGCTTCGTTCCTCGCAGGGGCGTTCGAAACTATCAGTACGACCTGGGCTTCAAGCCCCGAACTAAAGGCGATGCTTATGTCCGAGAATTTCAACCCAACACCAGCATTAAATACTTCACCGACCGCGACAACCGGACACTCACCAAGGAGGGCCGCTACGGGATGCAGATCCTCTTTCGGGACGGCAGCAGGTTCGGAATCGACTACAATACCCACTTTGAAAGGTTGCTCACTCCTTTCCGAATTCACCCTACCGTGACCATCCCCGTGGGAGACTACTTTTTCAACAACTGGGGACTGCAATACTCTTCTGACCGCAGCAAACTCCTGTTCGGGTCTCTGCTCATGCTTCAGGGGGACTTTTTCGACGGCGAAAGAACCACTGCCAGACTGGGTGGAGGTCTTGCGCTTCGGCCCAATCTCCTCACCGAACTGACATACGAATACAATTCGGTCGACGTCCAGGCCGGTGACTTCCGTGCCGATCTCTATGGACTGCGCTTCAACTACTCGTTCAATCCCAAGGTCTTCTTCGATGCCTTTGTGCAATATAACGAAAGCACCGGTAAGGTCCTCACCAACCTTCGCTTCAACT
>JAZFRU010000014.1:0-2790 GCA_036445815.1 Acidobacteriota bacterium
GAAACCGATCGCTGGTCGATTACGGACTGGCGGCCCATCTGTGGCCGGAAGACATTCCCCGGGTCGAAGAACTGTGGGCTGCCGGAATGCAGTTTTTCAAGGTGTTTACCTGCACCACCCACGGAATCCCGGCGGTCCTTCCAGGAAGTATGCTCAAGCTGTTTCAGGCCCTGGCCGGATGCGATGCCTTGGGTCTGGTTCATTGTGAGGACGAGTTCATTACGGCGGAGAGTGAGGAGCGGCTCAGGAGGGAAGGGCGGCAGGATTACGGTATCCTGCGGGAATGGAGAAGTCGCGAAGCCGAGCAGGTTGCCTCCAGTACCGTTTCGCTGCTGGCCCGGCTCACGGGTGCCCGGACCGTGATCGCCCACGTGAGCCACCCCCAGGTCCTCGATCTGGTGGCCCGGGACCGTCAGGCAGGGGCCAGGCTGTGGATTGAAACCTGTCCCCAGTATCTTTACTTTTCCGAGGACGATGTTTCGGAACACGGCCCCTTTCGAAAGTTCACTCCACCGGCACGGAGCAAAGAAGAAGGCGAGGAACTGTGGGGACGGCTCACGGCCGGGGAGATCACCCACCTGTCCAGCGACCACGCTCCCTCGACCGTGGCTCAAAAGGAGCAGGGACTCGAGGACATCTGGGGGTGCCACTTTGGTTTGCCGGGCACCCAGACTGCGCTCACCATGATGCTCAACGGTGTCAGCCAGGGGCGCCTCAGCCTGGAACAGGTGGTTCGGTTGGTGTGTGAAAATCCAGCCCGGCTCTATCGAATGTGGCCCCGGAAGGGAAATCTTCAGGTGGGGGCGGATGCCGACCTGATCCTGGTCGACATGAGCCAGTCGGTCACCTTGGAAAATGACAAAATGCTCAGTAAGGCCGGCTGGACTCCCTATGAGGGGATCAAGGTCCAGGGAGTTCCCGTTGCCACCTATGTGCGGGGCAACCTGGTGGCATCGGAGGGTCAGATCGTCGCCGATCCGGGAGTGGGACGATTCCTTCCCGGACCGGGGGCCGAATAGTGCAATCGTGCGGTCGGGATGTGGGCTCCGGATTCGCCGCCTGAGGCGCCTCCCACATTGGAGAGAACAATAGAGCAAGAGCGCGCGCTTCGCGCGCAGAGAGACACCTCGCTGACGCTCGGTGTGGATAAACCCGTCGCTCACGCTCCGGGTGGAGAAAAGGAAGTTTAGTGGCTCACCCCAAATGTGTTGGCAAAAAATTTGGGATTAAGAAAAGGAAAGAATTATCTTCTCTGTGTCTCTGTGGTGAATATCTTCTTGTGTCTTTGTGGTGAAGGAAAGGAAATCGACGATGAAAAACCCAAAATACGTGGACGTGAACGGGATCAAAACCCGATATTTCGACGAGGGAGAGGGGGAGCCGTTGGTGCTCATTCACGGCGGCAATTTTGGCAACGAAGACAACATTGATCTGGCCGACAACTGGGATCTCAACTGGCCCTGGTTCGTGAAAGGGTTTCACGTCTACGCGTTTGACAAACTGGGGCAGGGTTTCACGGATCTCCCCCTGACGGATGAGGAGTACACCATGGGGGCCATTGTCGAGCATGCCTATGGCTTCATCCAGGAACTGGGCCTGGACAAGGTGCATCTGGTGGGGCATTCCCGGGGTGCCTATGTGGTGACCCGGTTGACCCTGGAGCACCCGGAACGGGTACGAAATCTGGTGATCGTGGACAGCAACACCATCGCCCCCGGAGAAAACCCCAGCAATGCCCAGGAGCGCTCGAAAATGCGCCGGGGAAGGTTGATGGCCGATGCTCCCAAGCCTTTACTGAGCAAGGAGAGCCTCCAGTGGGTGAGCGAGGCCTTTTCATACTCGGGCGGCGGTGTCACCGACGAGTGGGTCGAGATCCGCCATCAGGTCGCTCGGCGACCGCAGACCCGCCAGGCGATTGAAAAAATGTCGGAGCTTTTCTCCACCACCTTTCTTCCTCATCTGGCCGAGCAGAAGGAGGAGTCACTTCAGTGGGTCCAGGCGGGAAAGCTGAAGACCCCGACCCTGCTGATCTGGGGCTACAATGATCCATCGGCGATTGTGGATGACGGGGTGAAGCTTTTCAAGATGATCGCTCCTCATGTCCCTCGTGCTCAGATGCACATTTTCAATCAGGCCGGCCACTACTCCTACCGAGAGCATCCGGAAGACTTCGCCCATGTGGTCGGCGATTTTATTCGGGCCGGAAGCAGTTCAAGGCGGTAAACGGGGCTCCTCCACAGCCATTCCATTTGGGCTTGGGCCAAAAGGAATGTAAAATAGGAAAGTCGACCCACAACTAATGCCAGATTTGATGCATCCAGAGGTATAAATTGCCATGAAAAAACTTTTTTTGCTCAGTATGGTTCTTTTTCTGACGGTGTCGGCATCGGGACATGGGGGAGTGACCAAAGAGATTTTGAAGCAGCTCTTTCCGGAGGCGGGGAATTTTGTCAATCGGCAGAAGTCTCTGACGGCCCAGCAGATCAGCAAGGTGGAACGCGATTCCGGGGATGTGCTTCAGGGAGCCGACAAGAATCTAAGTCTATATGTGGCGGTGGGAAAGGACCCTGAAACCGGAAAAATGAGATCAATCGGAGCCGTCTTGATGGTCGACGCCAGAGGATCTTCCGGCGCCATCGATTTGATCGTTGCCTACAATCTGGATGGTTCGGTCAAGAAGGTCCTGGTCGCAGAAAATAAAGACGATAAAGCCCTCGAGTCGGCCTCTTTCCTGGGGCAGTTCGAAGGGAAGGGACTCTCGGACAGCTGGGATCCGGCCAAGGATTTCAA
>JAZFRU010000015.1:0-8237 GCA_036445815.1 Acidobacteriota bacterium
CTTGATACTTTTGACCCCGTATGATTGCCCATTTAAGGGGGCTGTTGCTTGAGAAGTCGGCAGACCGGCTGGTGGTGGAAGTGAACGATATCGGCTACGAAGTCTTGATACCTTTCTCCACTTATTACGAGCTGGGAGAGGTCGGCGACCCGGTCAGTCTTCGCATCCACACTCATGTGAAAGAAGATCTGCTGAGCCTTTACGGCTTCATGACCGCCAAGGAGAAGAAACTCTTCACCCAGCTTATTCATGTGTCGGGAATAGGACCCAAGCTGGGGATTGCCATTTTATCGGGCTTGCCGGTTGACGAGCTCGCTCAGGCTCTGGTGGATTCTGATGTGGTCAGGCTCAACGGCATTCCCGGCGTGGGGAAGAAAACGGCCGAACGGCTGGTGCTGGAATTGAAGGACAAGGTTCTGAATTGGATTTCCGAGCTGGGTGAAAGCACGGTCTCCAGTGGTCCGGGAACCGTCCAGGCCGATGTCGTGTCGGCCCTGGTGAACCTGGGGTATGCCCAGAACACGGCCGAACGGGCGGTGGCACGAGGAAGGGAAGACAGCGCTGACGATACCTTTGAGGAGCTGTTGAAAAGATCACTGAGGAAAGTGAGAGGCCGGTAGACGCGTGATGGACGAGACGGATTCTTCAGTACGGTTCATGGATCCCTCCCACAGGGATGAGGAGACCACCTTTGAAAATAGCCTGCGACCTCGTTTGCTCGAGGACTTTATCGGACAGGAGCGACTCAAGGAGAGCATCAAAGTTGCCGTCGATGCCGCTCGGGGTCGGAAGGAAGCTCTGGATCATGTGCTGTTGTTTGGCCCTCCCGGCCTGGGAAAGACCACCCTGGCCCATATTATCTCCAATGAATTGAATGTCAATTTGCGCTCCACCGCAGGTCCCGTCATTGAAAAACGAGGGGATTTGGCGGCCATATTGACGAATCTCGAGGAAAATGATGTCCTCTTCATCGATGAGATTCATCGTTTGCATCCATCCATCGAGGAAATTCTCTACCCGGCCATGGAAGATTTTCAGATCGACATCATCATTGGCGAAGGACCGGGAGCCCGCTCCATCAAAATCGACATCCCTCAGTTTACCCTGGTGGGAGCGACCACCCGAACGGGCCTGCTGACAGCGCCTCTGAGGGGGCGTTTCGGGATCATCCAACGACTGGATTTTTATAGCGAAGAGAGTCTTTCCACGATAGTCAGCCGCTCGGCCGGTATCCTGGATGTGGAGATCGACGAAAAAGGAACGCTGGAAATTGCCCGGCGGAGCCGTGGCACCCCCCGAATTGCCAACCGTCTTCTGAGGCGTGTTCGGGACTTTGCCCAGGTGCGGGCCGAGGGACGGATTGATTATCAGGTTGCCTGTGATGGATTGGATCTGGCCAACGTCGATCGTTTTGGCTTTGATGAGATTGATCGCAAGCTGCTTCTGACGATCATCGAAAAGTTCGGGGGCGGACCGGTCGGCGTGAACACGATCTCGGCGGCGATCAGTGAGGAAAAGGACGCCATTGAAGATATCTACGAACCCTATTTGATTCAGATCGGATTTCTCAACCGGACGCCCCGGGGGCGTATCGTCACTCCCCGGGCCTACGATCATTTCGGAGTTCAACCACCGTCGACGCCCCAGAAAGGACTCTTTCCCTAGCCCGGGCGTTTGTCGTTGGTGCGAATCTTCACCACCAAGACACGGAAAGAAAGTTCACCACAGAGGCACAAAGACACAGAGAAGACAATTCCTTCCTTTTAGTTAACTTTCCGAATTCAGCCAACACAACAGGATCGCTGGGATGTGCGCCCGGACCCTCTTTTGTGAAACGGGGAACGAGGCAGACGAATCCGGCACCATAGTCCGAACAAACGAAAAAGCGACTGCACTAATTTTCTGCACCCATACCCGCACCGGTATATTCTCTTACACGATAAAGATCAGTCGGCGGGCTCAATCGTTGTCGCCTTTTCTGGCCATGGAGGTCTTTGAGCGGGCGGCTGAGTTGGAGAGCTTTCTCAAGGGTTAGGAAGGACCGGGTGTGATCATGAAGCGCAAGTCTATAGAAACCCAGTTGATTCATGCCGGCGAACCCAAGCCTCGATTTGGTGGAGCGGTGAGCCTGCCCATCTTCCAGTCCTCGACCTTCGAGTATTCCGGAGAAGAGGACTCTCGTGACTTGAAATATATTCGGCTGAACAACACTCCCAACCATGAGGCATTGCATGGGAAACTGGCCGCCCTTGAAAACGGTGAAGAGGCCTTGGTCACCAGCAGCGGCATGTCGGCCATCTCCACCACCCTTTTGACGGTTTTATCATCAGGCGATCACCTGTTGGCCCAGACAGGACTTTACGGAGGCACTCATGGGTTCATGAGTCGAGGTTTTTCATCTTTCGGGATCTCGGTGGATTTCATCGACGGCCTTCGACCCGACACCTGGGAGGACCAGCTGCAGTCCAATACCAAGGCGATCTTCGTGGAAAGCCTGACCAATCCTTTACTGGAGGTCGGGGATCTCCTGGAAGTGGTGAAGTTTGCCCGGGCCCACCAGCTGGTGGCGATGATCGACAATACCTTCACCACGCCGGTGAATTTCCTTCCCCTGGAGTCGGGATTTGATCTTTCGCTCCACAGCGGTTCCAAGTATCTGAACGGCCACTCGGACATTGTCGCCGGTGCGGTGATCGGTCGTGCGGAGTGGGTGGGAAAGATCAAGAAGCGGCTGGTCCAGCTGGGAGGGACTCTCGATCCGCACGCCTGTTTTCTTCTTCATCGCGGTCTCAAGACGCTGGCTCTACGGGTGCGATGTCAAAATGAGAGCGCTCTGGAACTGGCCCGATTCCTGGAGGGGCACCCGGCCGTGGAAAAGGTCTACTATCCGGGGCTCGAGGCTCATCCTCAACACCAGAGAGCCCGAGATCTTTTCAACGGATTTGGGGGGATGCTCAGTCTGGAGTTGAAGGGCGATGCCACAACGGCCCGGCAATTCATGGAGCGGACCACCCTGCCCATCATCGCCCCCAGTCTTGGGGGAGTGGAAACGCTCATGACCCGGCCGATCACGACCTCACACGCTGAATTGACTCCCGAAGAACTGCAACAGCAGGGGATTTCCGACCGCTTGATCCGTGTCTCGGTGGGAATCGAAGCCTGCCAGGATCTCCTGGAGGACTTCTCTGATGCCCTGACGGCATGAAATCAGGATGAGTGGTCAAAGTCGATTTCTGGTTCAGGTGAATCTTTTTGAAAGATCGACAGCAATGAGCTTATGATAGAGAGCCTGAACGAGTATCCTGACTGACAACATCTCTGATTCATCATGATGGCCGACCAGAAGAAGAACCGAAGGATCGCAGAGTACCTGCAATGCGATCGCGGCCTGGTGGACCAGGGGCTCAAAAGGCAATCAGGAGAGATCCTGCTGGAAATGGAGGCCATCAGCCTAGGAATTGACCATGGATAAAGTCTGGCTCAGCCACTATGACGAGCAGGTTCCCCACACCAGTGAGTATCCTCAGCAGATTCTCTATCAGTCTCTACAAGACGCGGTCCGGAAGCATCCCCACGGCACGGCCACGGTTTTCGTGGGTGCCAGGATCTCCTACCGGGAACTGGGTCGACTGGTGGACCGATTTGCCAATGCCCTGGCGGGTCTGGGAGTCGAAAAGGGGAGCCGCGTCGCCTTGATCCTCCCCAACATCCCCGCCTATCCCATCGCTCATTTTGCGGTGATGAAGTTGGGGGGGGTTCTGGTGCCCACCAATCCGCTTTACGTGGAGCGAGAACTGGAGCACCAGCTCAATGACTCCGGGGCGGAGACGGTCGTGATCCTGGACCAGCTCTATCCGCGTTTGGAGAAGGTGAGGAGCCGCACTCCTGTCAAAAAGGTGGTCCTGGCCAGGATTCAGGATTTTCTGCCCAGGCTCCTGGGAGTGTTGTACGGCCTGAAGAACAAGTCGCCCGTGAGCCCTGCTCAAGGCGAGGAGGTGTACGAGTATCGTCGTCTGATTCGAAAGTCCTTTCCTGCGGTCGCGCCTGCCGAGGTGAGTCCCGAGGACACCGCGATTCTACTTTATACCGGGGGAACCACCGGTGTTTCCAAGGGGGCAGTGCTCACCCACCGGAATCTGTCGGTGAATGTCCGTCAGACCCACAGCTGGCTCTGGAGCATCGAAGAGAGGAAAGAGACCTTCCTGTGTGTCTTGCCCTTCTTTCACAGCTACGGGATGACCACCGCATTACACCTGTCGACCCTGACCCAGTCAACGATGGTATTGGTCCCGCGCTTTGATCTGGCGGAGGTGGTCAAGCAGATCAAAAAGAACAAGCCCACCATCTTCTGTGCGGTGCCCTCCATGTACAACGCCATCAATCGCTATCCTGGTATCTCCGCCTCCGATGTGGGGTCCATCCGTCTTTGTATCAGCGGGGGAGCGGCCTTGCCGGCGGCTATTCAGGAAAGCTTCGAATCGCTCACCGGAGGCAAGCTGGTGGAAGGCTACGGTCTTTCGGAAACTTCTCCGGTGGCCCTGGTCAATCCCACCCACGGGCATCGCAAAAGCGGCACTATTGGGGTTCCCATTCCCGATACCGAAGCACGAGTGGTGGATTCCGAAAGTGGAGAGCCCCTTCCCCCTGGGCAGGTTGGCGAGTTGGCCATCCGAGGGCCGCAGGTCATGAGCGGGTACTGGAACATGCCGGAAGAGACGGAACGGGTGTTGCGCCAGGGATGGCTTCACACGGGAGACATGGCCGTGATGGACGAAGAGGGCTTCTTTTCCATTGTGGATCGCAAGAAAGATCTCATCATCAGTGCCGGCATGAACATCTATCCCCGGGAGATCGAAGAGGTGCTGCACCTCCATCCCAAGATCATCGAAGCCGCCGTCCTGGGGGTTCCCAGCGCCGTGCGTGAAGAAGTTGCCAAGGCATTTATCGTGGTCGAGGAGGGTGAGGAACTGACCCGACAGGAAGTGATTCAGTTCTGCAGCGATAAGCTGGCCAAGTACAAGGTCCCCAAGAAGATCGAGATTGTCGAGGAACTTCCCAAGAGTGCCCTTGGCAAGGTCCTCAAACGAGTCCTCAAGGATCAGGCTTCGGAGTCGTCCTGACGGCACCACCGAGACACAAAGACACAGAGAAGATTTCTTTTTCCTTTCCTCCTTCCAATGGCGCAAGGTGACCCAGGCGGCGAATCCGGAGAGCCGCTCACAGAGCGGCCGCTACATTGGCTCGTTTTAAGATGGAGTAAGTAGAGGCGCACGGCGTGCGTCCACAGGTACGACCGTAAAGCCAAGATGGGCGCACGCCGTGCGCCCCTACAATCCTTTTCGTGAAACGTGGAACCTGGAACGCGGCGGAGCGTTAGCGGAGCCGCGCATAGAGCGGCCGCTACATCGGGCTTGCCACTTGATCTGTGAACGCCGATCGAGTGCCCGTTGTTCATTGATGTGCGCTCTGGATGTCGGAGGAAGCCCTTAAAATACAAGGTGGTGGACAAGCTTTGAAAAGACCAGATCAAGCTGAATCGAAAAAGCGCCCCTGGGAGGTTTTCGACAAGGAAATCTTTCCCTACCTGACCGTGGAACGTCTCTTCGGGGATCTGCGGTCGTTGCGAAGGGATGGTCGATTCTGGCAGGCTTACTGCCCGGTCCATGAGGATCAACAGGGCGCTTTCTCCATCGACCCGAAGACGCTGGAGTGGACCTGCTTTCTGGGATGCGGAGGAGGGGGGCCGGTACAGTACCTCCAGAGCGTCAAGGGACTCTCCTGGATGGACGCAGCCATGGAGTTGGCGCGTCTGGGGGGAGTCGACCCGGGAATCCTGGAGCCCTGGGGCCGTCTGTGGACCCAGGAAGACTACGCTCTGCACGATCAGCTGGAGCGCCGATCCAGCCTGCTGGGTGTTTTCATGGCCTACGCTCGATCTATTTACCACTCGCCCGCCAGCCAGACTCTCCGCAGCGAACTGGTCCGTCGCTACGGATTTTCTGAGCGGACGGTTGGGGAACTCGATCTGGGGCTTTACACCGTCCCGGAGGATATGTGGCAGTATTTGAAAAAGACGGGCCGAGAACTCGATGAAGTGCGTGAGTGGGGACTGTTCGAGGCCCAATGGACGGGCTGTATTCTGGGTTCCTGGAAAGATCTGAGTGGTCGCATCATCAACATCTGGGGTTGGCAGCCGCGAGCAGCCCCGGGCGAGGCGACCCGGTTCGAGGGGTATGTGTTGTTTCCCGAGGACGATACCGTGGGAGGGAAGAGAGTCCCTCTGGGCCTGGAAACCGCTGCTCAGCAGGAAGAACGCAAGTTGTTGCTGGTGGAGGATCCGTTGGCGGCTCTGCTGACTCGTTCCCTGGGACTGGAAAGGCCATTTCCCATCGCTTCGGGCGGGGATTTCAACCTGTCCCAGATGGAGGCCATTCAAGAGTATCTGAGTCTGGGCGGAGAGTTGACTCTGTGCTGGAATCACGATCCCTATGCCCAGGGTACCCAGTTGGATCGAACCGCCCTTTCTCTGGAGCTTCTGAAGGAAGCCAGTTTTCCCGTCTATGTCATGGATCCCAAGTTGATGGGCGACCACAATGATTCGAAAAAAAGGGTCACGGTGACCGACTTTATCCTGGCCAACGGTGGTGGCAGGAAAGGCCTCAAGGCCTTCCAGGGCCTGTTGGAGGAAAGAGAGGTTCAGGTGTCGGTTCACGAGACTCCCTCGGCGGCCCCTTCTCAGGATTGGCCGGGAGTCTTTGACATTTTCCGAGGGGTTCCCCCCAGCGGATTGGCCGCTGGAGGACAGAAGTCCACCGATGCCGTCTCCGGAGTTCCTCAGATCCTGCAAATGTTTCTCCGGGCGGCGGATGAGATCGGGCGCAGGGTTGCCCAGGGGTTTTTGAGTGGACTGCCCACCGAGCTGGCCCAGAATTTGACTCAGGGAAGGCAGGACGGATTGGAGCTTCCGACGACCCGAGTGGCCGGAGAATTACAGGCCTCCAACGATGATGTGTCCAATCCTGCCTTCTCGGTGGATCGCCTGGAAGCGGAAACACGGACCACGCCGATGGGCAAATACTCGGGGTGGGCGGCATTGGATGGCCTGGAACTCGGTTTCAATCCCGGAGAACTGGCCGTGTTGCTGGGAAAGAGTGGCCATGGACGGACCTCCATGCTGCTGGGAATCCTCCTGGAGTGGTTGAATCACGCCGGCGATGAATCCGATGAGGAAGTGTTTCTTTTATATTCAATGGATGAGCGTGATGTCCGAATCTATCATCGACTGTTGAGCCTGGTGACGGCTGACAGCGGCGAGGGATGGACGATTCAGGAGGTCGAGAACTATTTGAGAGAGCAGTCCAGTCTGCCATTTGACCATGAGGGACCCAGTGAAGTGTCTCTCCAACAGGCGCGTCAGGGCTTCAGAGATCTGGAAGAGAAGTTCCAGATCATCTATCAACCCCACTGGACCATAGCTGAAGTGGAAGGCCATGCACGGCAGTCGGCCGAGTCTGCGCAAGTGGGAGGAATTCTGGTTGACCATTCGGAGTGTCTATCCAGGACCGAGGCGATGCCTGAGGGTGGGAACTTCAAGGGAGTCCGGATTGGGCATCGACTCAAGGCCTTGGCTGTGGAGCTTTCCTGTCCCATCGTGGCCACTGCCCAGGCGGGGTCCGGGGCAGGATCGAAGGAAACGAGCCTTTCACAGGAGTCGTCCCTTGAAAGTGAAGCGCTTCAGGAGGCCCTGAGGGAGCATCGGCCTCATCTTCGGGATCTGTACGATGAAGAACTGGGGCAGATGGCCGATCTGATTCTCGGGCTCTTCAACCATGAGGCTGAGTGTCGTTCGGTGGGGTTGAAGCCGGAACGGACCTCCGATGCGACGACGCTTGAAGTGGGAATTCTCAAGAACCGGTATGGGGCGGTCGGTTCCTGGGCCCAGTTGGATTTTCAGGGAAAATTCGGTTTGATTTCGGATCCTGTCCCCGACTGACCACAGGGACACAGAGTTTTCACCACAGAGACACGGAGACACAGAGTTTTACCACAGAGGCACAGAGCCACAGAGAAGAAAACTCGTTTTCTTCTTTCCCGTCCGATTTCAGCCGACACCGGAGGTGCGCACGGACAAGCGCCGGTTGACCTCCCGATCGGACCTCCCTTAATCAAGGGGGATTGTTGTGTGAGTCGATGACGAAGATGCTAGGAAAAGGAAAAGACTTTTCTGTGTCTCTGTG
>JAZFRU010000016.1:0-4449 GCA_036445815.1 Acidobacteriota bacterium
ATCTTTTCATTGGAACTCTTTTCCATCTCCGCGACAAAGTCACTCATTGAGGTGCCCATCTCAACCTAATCTTCTCCTAATGGGTACTTGAAACAGGATGAGAAATCAAGCAGATTATCGATGATACGAGCCACTCCGGGGCTCACTCGGTTTCCATGAAATAATAGGCAACCAGGTGTTGAATCAAGAAATGGCCTTCCTCGATGCGGCCCATGTGAGAGGATTCGACAAAAATAGGGTGGTGGGCCAGTTGCCCCAATTGGCCGCCTGGGCGGCCAGTCACGCCGACAGTGACGAGTTGATTCTGATTGGCCCACTGGATCGCTTCCAGGATATTGGGGGAGTTTCCGCTGCCGCTGAAGGCCACCAGAAGATCGTCGGGTGTGGCATAGTTCTTGAGTTGCTCCACAAAAATCTGGGAGTAATCGGTGTCATTGGCCAGGGCCGTGATCCAGGAGATGTTGTCCGTCAGAGCCAGAACACGAAAACGCTTGTCTTTGCCCCAGGAGGCCCCTTTACCCAGATCATTCGCCAGATGGGATGCCGTGGCGGCACTTCCTCCATTTCCGCAGAGAAAGATTTGCTGGTGGTTTTCCCGAGCCTTCCCCAGAAGTTCGATGAGTCCAGCCACCTCCTGGTCGCTTATTTTTCGCAGCACTTCGGTGCTGGTCTGCTTATAGGATTTCAGATAATCGAGGGAATCCCCCATAGTACGCTCCTTTGCCATCCGTTCCCTGTTCCACCCGAGTCGAGCTTGGGCGGTCCTCCAGTTCTGACGGCTTCATTATACTTATTCAGCCAGAACGGCGGAGGGGGTTTTCCCACAGGAGATCCCTTCCCTCTTTACTGGGGCCATTCTTCCGCTCCGAGGGTTGACTTCGAAGGGAGTGATTTCTTATGCTTGTTGATTGTCGCGAGGTTGCTATGAACAGTCGCTTAGCTCGAATTCAGAAGACTCAATTTCGAAGGGATTGCCTTGATTCCTTTTGGTCCAGCCGCTTGATTATCAGCGACATCATTATTTTCTCCGGTTCCGTACGGAGAGCACCCATTTCGGGTTGAACCCCTTACCGCTCCGTGAAGAACCGAATCACTTTCCCAGTTCTTGACGGGCGTTGTGCACGGAACCCTTGCGAGTGCCTGGGAGTGTTGGCAGTTTAACTTCGACAGGGAAGGAAAAAATGGGACAAGTCATTTCACTTTTGGTGGAAAACAAAGCGGGAGTCCTCTCCCGAGTGGTGGGACTATTCAGTCAAAGAGGTTACAACATCCAAAGTCTCAACGTGGCTCCGGCCCTGGATTCTGAGGTATCCCGGATTACACTGACCACTCGAACCGATCAAAAGGGAGTGGAACAGGTCGTCAAACAACTCAGCAAATTGATCGATGTGGTTCAGGTCACACCTTTTGATTCGGACACGCAGATCATCAGGGAAATGGCCCTGGTTCGGATCAAGGTGAGTGAGAACAACCGGGCTGAGGTACTGGCCCTGTCCGAAGTCTTTCGCGCCCGCGTGATCGACGTGTCTCCTGAGAATTATGTCTTTGAGCTTACCGGCAGTTCATCCAAAATTGATGCCTTCCTGGAAAATGTCACGGCCTACGGCATCAGAGAAATCCATCGGACCGGCGAATTGACCCTGGGACGTGGAAAGGCCGGCAATGAAAAGGGCGCCTCTGGAAATCAGGGCCCCAAACTCGTCAAAACAACAACCGATTAAACGATCTTAATTCCAAATTGGAGGTCCAACGAACTATGGCTGAGATTTTTTACGACAAAGATGCTGATCTCGAACGTTTGAAAGACAAAACCGTTGCCATTATCGGCTACGGAAGCCAGGGACATGCCCATGCGCTTAATCTGCATGAGAGTGGTGTTCAGGTAGTCGTGGGCCTGCACACAGAAAGCCGTTCCCGCGCCAAGGCGGCAGAGGCCGGACTGGAAGTCCTGGATGTCGCCGCAGCGGCCGACAAGGCCGACGTGGTGATGATGCTGGTACCGGACACCATGCAGGGCAAGCTGTACAAGGACTCCATTGAGCCCCATCTGAGTGAGGGCGACACCCTCATGTTTGCCCACGGATTCAATATCCATTTCAAACAGATCGCGCCGGCCCCAGGAGTGGACGTATCCATGATCGCTCCCAAGAGCCCCGGCCACCGCGTGCGGGAACTGTACCAGGAGAACGTTGGGGTCCCTGCCCTGCTGGCCGTTCACCAGGATGCCACCGGAAAAGCTCAGGAAAACGCCCTGGCCTATGCGCGTGCCTTGGGATGCACTCGTGCCGGCGTGATACTCACCACCTTCAAGGAAGAAACTGAAACCGATCTATTCGGAGAGCAGGCAGTTTTGTGTGGCGGTGTCACCACCCTGGTCAAAAAAGGCTTCCAGACGTTGGTCGATGCCGGTTATCAGCCGGAGGTGGCTTATTTTGAATGTCTCCACGAGTTAAAACTCATTGTCGACCTGATTTATGAGGGGGGCCTGTCCTACATGCGCTATTCGGTGAGTGAAACCGCTGAGTATGGTGACTACAGTCGGGGATCCAGGATACTGGACGACAAGGTCGACGAAAACATGCGGCAGATCCTGGAAGAAGTCCGATCTGGAGAGTTTGCACGGGAGTGGATTGCAGAAAACGAAGCCGGGCTCCCGAACATGAATCGATATCGTGAGGAAGATGCCAATCTACCCATCGAGGCGGTCGGAAAACAGCTCCGCGAAATGATGGGATGGCTCTCCTCCGACAAGAAGGGCTAGCACGAGTGTGGTTTCAGCCATCTTGAGGATATTGAGGTGAGGGTATGAGCGACAGCAATAAGGTCTTTATCTACGACTGCACGCTGCGGGATGGAACCCAGGGAGAAAACGTCTCACTGAGCGTTGACGACAAAATTCACATCGCTGAAAAACTCGATGACAGTGGAATTCACTACATCGAGGGCGGATGGCCCGGTTCCAATAAAAAAGATGTCGAGTTTTTTGATCGCGCCAAGGATTTGCACTGGAAGAACAGCAAGATTGCGGCCTTTGGATCCACTCGGCATTACAAGAACGCCGTCGAGGCGGATCCCAATATTGCAGCCCTGCTGGAAGCCGCGACACCGGTTGTCACGGTGGTCGGGAAAAGCTGGGACTTTCATGTAGAAACAGCTCTTGGGACCACTCTCGAGGAAAACCTCAGCATGGTCAAAGACAGTGTTGCCTATCTCAAGGAGCACGGCAAGGAGGTCATCTTTGACGCCGAGCACTTCTTTGACGGCTATGCGGCCAACCCGAAATATGCCAAGGCCGTCATTCGAACCGCGCGCGATGCGGGTGCGGACTGGGTGGTCCTGTGCGATACCAACGGCGGCAACCTCCCCTCCATGGTAGGTCCACTGGTGCGTGTATTGAGTCCCGAATTCCCCTACCTGGGGATTCATACCCACAATGATTGTGAGGTCGGTGTGGCCAACAGTCTCGCCGCCGTGAACGAGGGCGCGCATATGGTTCAGGGAACCATCAACGGATATGGTGAGCGCTGTGGTAATGCCAACCTGTGTTCCATTGTACCGACTCTGGAACTCAAGATGGAGAGAGATACCATCGGGGAGGTCAACTTGAAAGGCCTCACTTCGCTGGCCTACTTCGTCAGTGAAACGGCCAATATGGTCCTTCCCAACAACTTGCCTTTTGTCGGCAAGAGCGCCTTCGCTCATAAAGGGGGCATCCATGTCAGCGGGATCAACAAGGATCCTAAAACCTACGAACACCTTGACCCTGAAGCCATCGGCAATTCTCGCCGCGTACTGGTCTCTGATTTATCGGGAAGAAGCAATCTACTGTACAAGATCCGTGAGTTTGGAGACATGGATCCGGACGACATGGATCTCAAGGGTGTGGTGGAGCACATCAAGGAATTGGAATACCAGGGCTATCAGTTAGAGGGGGCAGAGGGAACGCTCAAACTGATCCTGAACCAGTTCGGAAAAAACCAGCAAAAGCCTTTTGAATTCAAGGGATTCAGAGTATTAGTGGACCAGAATCATGCGGGCCAGTTCCTGACCGAAGCCACCGTTAAGTTCAGCGTCGATGGTCTTGACGAGCACACGGCTGCTGAGGGCGACGGTCCGATTCATGCGCTGGATCGAGCCATCAAGAAGGCCCTGGTTCGATTCTTTCCCGAGATCGAGGAGATGCACCTGGTCGACTACAAGGTCCGTGTCCTGGATGCTCGTAAGGGCACCGCGGCCAAGGTCCGAGTCCTGGTCGAATCCCGCGATGCCCACCAGAGCTGGACCACCATCGGAGTTTCGCCCAATATCATGGAGGCCAGCTGGAAGGCGCTGATCGACTCAGTTCTCCACAAACTACTCTTCGCCACTCCGGGTGTCACAACGGAAGACACAGCTGAAACCCGAACTCAGGAACGGGAAGTCTCCACTTCGAAATAGCGGCTTCGCTCC
>JAZFRU010000017.1:0-2336 GCA_036445815.1 Acidobacteriota bacterium
ACATACCGTCCCAGGTAAGCTCCAACATGACACTGGCAGGCCACCAGTCCGGCTTGCCTGGCATGTCCCTGATAGGCCTGCTTGATGGAGACCACCAACAACATGCGTGCGCCCCCGACTTCGTCGCACCAACACCCCACCACTCCCGGAACTCCGGCTTTTTCCAGGGTTTCCTGAAGCATGGTAGAGCGCAGCACGGTCTTGCCGTAGGAGTAATCGTGAGGTGGACGCCCGGGAGGAGTACCCAGAATGATGGGATCGTTTCGGTGGTAAATGCGCTCCACTTCCAGTATTGGAGCCGCCTTTTCACTTCCCGAATAGTACCCGTGAAACTCACCCAGGGGCCCCTCCATTTTCAGATTACCAGGACGGCACCAGCCCTCCAGGACCAACTCGGAATGGGCGGGCATGGGCAATCCTGTCACCTCTCCCTTGACGACCTGGAAGCGCTGACCCAAAATTGCACCCACGTAGTTGTACTCACTCAGACCGTAGGCCACTTCCAGACCGGCAAACAGGAATAGCAGTGGATGATGGCCCAGCGAGGCCACTACCGGAAAGGGCTTGCCTGCCTTGAAATAACGATCAATCTGCTGGCGGCCATGCTTTCCCTCAACCATGTTGAGACCACAGCTCTTCTCATCATGCACCATCATGCGATAGGCGCCCAGGTTGATCCATTCCGACTCCCAATCCTTGGTGACGACCGCGCTCCCGGTACCGATGTAGCGGCCTCCATCCAGTTCATGCCATTTGGGCACGGGAAACTCCAGAAGATTGATGTCTTTTCCGCTTTTAATGTTCTCCAGAATGGGGGCACTCTCCACATATTCAGGAGGAAAATTGGCGGCCTGGCTTTCCCATTCCGAAGGTTTCCCCCGCAATGCCTGCACCAATTCGGAACTGCTCAAGTTGGTGGGAAATCCCAGCATTCCCCCTAATCGTGCGGGGCTGCCCGTGGTTCCGGTTGCCACTCGATATCCGGAAGGATACTCACCGATATCGTCGAACAACAGGCAGGGGCCGCGGCGACGATTATTGATCTCGGTAATGGCTCCCAGTTCTTTATCCCAATGGGCTCCCTTGACGTGTTTAAGTTGTCCCAACTCCTCGACCGCCTCTAACCAGTCGCGCATATCCTGAGTTCTGAACTTTGAGTCAGTGTCAGATTGGGGAACTTTAATTGCCTTTTCGCTCATGTCCGTTTTCCTCCACAGAAAATAAGAAGCCCAATTCTGCCACAGAAGCGGATTGCGTGCCAGCCTTCGAAGTAGGGCTGTCGTTTTTTATTTTCTCGTTCTTTTCCTGCTGTTGTTGGCTCCCGGGCCAGCGATTAGCGGTCAGGAGTCAGAGGTCAGCCATCAGCGCAATTCAAGAACATGGCACTAGGAGCCTACCGGCGGCAGGTGCTAGACTGCTGGGCAGTCATCAATCTGATTTTTCAAAGATTTCAGTGCACCAGGGGGATATCATGAAGCTTACAAGACTCACCTTGACCTTTACATTCTGGGCCACTTCCCTTCTCTTTTTAACCCACTGCAGTTCACCTGTTCCGAATGCACTGGCGCCCGACAAGGTGCTGTTCAACGGCAAGATTGTGACCGTTGACGACAACTTCTCCATCGCTCAGGCAGTTGCGATCAAGGATGGGCTCCTGGTCGCCGTCGGTTCTGACGACGCCATTCTCGCGCTGGCCGGCGTCGAAACGGAAAGAACGGATCTGGAGGGGAAAACGGTCCTGCCGGGGTTTAACGATTCTCATCTTCATCTCTCCTGGCCCGTGGGAGAACCCCCCAGCCCCGCAATTCAACAACTGGGCAAGGCCCGATCCATCGAGGAGATCGTGGAAGTGGTGCGCCAGAAAGTTGCCGTCACGCCTCCTGGCGAACTGGTCTGGATGCCGGGAGGGGTGTCTCGAGTAGAGCAGATCAAAGAACAGCGCTGGCCTACCCGGCACGACCTGGATCCGGTCTCTCCTGAAAATCCGGTGATCGTGATCTTTTCCGCTGACCACGTCTATGTGACCAACAGCCTGGGGCTATCCAAGGCTGGAATCAATCGGCGCAGCGTTCAACCTCATGCCCGAGGTCTCTTTGGTGAGTTCATCACCGATAATCGAGGAGAACCGACCGGCGTTTTGACGGGACGCGCCGCCGCCCGAATCCTGAGAATAGCCCTGAACGTGTGGTCGACCGAAGAACTGGAAGCCAACATGGCCCGGGCTGTCGAAACCGATGTGATCCCCTACGGCATTACCAGTCTGTCCGATCCTCAAAACGGGGGTAGCCCTCCCGGGCCGGTCCAGCATGCCTACCAGCGGCTGATGAACCGGCCCG
>JAZFRU010000018.1:0-11247 GCA_036445815.1 Acidobacteriota bacterium
CGATTCAAGACCCATTGATCACACAAGACACAGGTCTGGGGGAAGAAAAGAGCCTGCGAGGTTTGTCTTAAAAGGGTGCTGAGGTTCACAAGAACTAGAACGTTCGAGTGCGCGAAAGCACGAAAAATCATTTAACCCGCATTTCTCACACCCTCTCTACTGCATCGGTACCATGATCCGTCCTGACTGTGTTGCACTCCTTCGGCCTCCTCAACGTACCTTACAGTACGTTTGCGGGGGCTTCGGTCGTGCGCCTTGTCAGGCCGGCCCTTCCGCCGCTTCGTGACGAGAAGGTGTGAGAAATGCGGGCTCGTATGGGGATACGAGAGGTCGCTCAATCCCTGATGTAGGATCAGCTTCTAGATCCTGACTCTGTAATAACTGACAGGAACTCGAGTGTGGCTGATTGCGGCGCTTCGATTTTTCTATTACGGGGTCTGTTCTGCCTCCTCCTGGCAGGAGAGGCATAAGGATGCCCAGGGAACAGCTTCCAACCGTTTTCGTTCCACCGGTTCCTCGCATTTTGAGCATTCACCGTAATCTTTTCCGTCAACGCGCTCCAGGGCATTGACGACTTGCTGAAGAAGTTGCCGATCGCCATCGCTCTTGTTGAATATGAATTCTTTGGTATAGGAACTGGAAGCCTTGTCCGCGATGTCCATTGCCTCTCCATCGCTGGCGAGTTCACGGCCATAGGATTCTGTTTTCTGAACAATGCTGACCAACTCTGATTTTTTTTCCAATAGTTTTTTCTTGAAGTACTTTCGATCCTTGGCGCGCATCTGGAACCTCCGTCATTTATGGTAGGGCAGGTGTTTGATAATGGTGACCGCCCTATAAATTTGCTCAAGTAATAGCACCCGGGCCAGTTCGTGAGGAAGGGTAAGCTTTGTCAAAGACATCTTCTGATGAGCCGATTCTCTTACGCTCTCATGAACTCCCAAGTGCCCTCCCATCACAAATGCCACCTCTGAGACTCCACGGTTCATCAACTTTTCCAAAAACAAGGCCAGTGCAGGACTGGTGAATTCCTTGCCCTCACTGTCCAGAATGACCCGATAGGCTCTCTCCGACAGTTTTTTCTCGATTTGCCGGGCTTCTCGGGCCAGCTGAGCGTTTTGCTGATGAAGATCGCTCTTCTTCAAGTCGGGAACTGCAGCCTTCTCGGCTGGGAAATGCTGTTTAACCCGCTTGAAATATCGTTGTTCCACCCTCGACAGGAGTGGATCCTTGGTCTCTCCAACCCACAAAAAACTCAGTTTCACCTGCAAAAAGACTCCATCTTATACAGGATTTTGTCTTGGTCAGCAACTGGAAAAAAAGACCTCTGTCTTGTGAACCTCTTATCCATGCGACGTTCTGGGAATCTGGGGGAGAAGCGGTCAGGGGTCAGGGGGACGGCTGGTCAACCGTTTCCGACGGGATCTTGATTCCATCACTCCAAAGCTTTTCCAGATTGTAAAACTCCCGAGTTTGATCGGAGAAGATATGAACCACGATGTCGAGGTAGTCCATCAGAATCCACTCTGCGTGCTGGTATCCCTCCACGTGGGTGGGCGTCCGATCCTCATCTTTCTTGAGTTTGAAAAGAATCTCATCGCAGATAGCTTTATTTTGCTGGTTGTTGTGGCCGTGACAGATAACAAAAAAGTCAGCGAAGGTGGAGATGCCGGATACGTCCAGGACAGTGAGTTCATCTCCCTTCTTGTCTTCGATGGCCTCGCAAACTTTTCTCAAAACGGCCTGGTTGTCAATTTTCATGAGTCATTCTACCTCGATCCGGTCAGACCGGCTCTACCAGCGGTGTCCAACGACTGGGCGTGAGCGATACGAACTATGTTGCATAGAGGTGATGTTCCTCTACATATCGCAGGACTTTCGGAGAGAGGATGTCCGGAGTCGGTGATTTTCCGGAGGCCGTCATCTTGCGGATCGCAGAAGCGCTGATTGTTGGGGCATTGAGTTGAATGAGAAAAGAAGCTCCGAATCGGATCTGTGGCCTGTCTCCCTCGTTGACCGTCTGGACTCTCTCCAGTAGAGAACTCGAAAGGTTTAGTTGGGTGAGTTCGACCGTGAATCCGGGCCGCTGGACGAATATCAAACAATGTTCTG
Source organism: Acidobacteriota bacterium (assembly GCA_036445815.1). Classification (GTDB taxonomy): domain Bacteria; phylum Acidobacteriota; class UBA6911; order RPQK01; family JADFOI01; genus JAPYTY01. Next base: position 2,113 of record JAZFRU010000018.1, read on the forward strand.
CAAGAAGTCTATCATAGTCCTTCCATAAATGAAGTTCCTGGAGGGCATCGCTTCCAGCCAGGAAACAGTACTTGTTTTCTGGGTGTGTGGATTTGAAGTGGTCCAAGGTGTCGATCGTGTAGGAAGGCCCCGGTTGGTCCATTTCCCAGCGTGAGGGGAACAGAGAGCTTTCTTGGCTCAGATCGAGTTCCAGCATGGCCTGTCGGTGACAGGCGCTGGTAATCCCTCGAGTCTCTTTGTGGGGCGGCACTCGAGATACCATCAGATCCACGCGACTCAAGTCGAAGGTCTTGAGGACCGCAGTTGCCAGATAAGTATGGCCTCGGTGCACGGGATCGAAAGTGCCGCCCAGAATGCCGATCTTCAATTTTCCCGGGTCTCCAAATACTTCACAATCTGGTCTTTTAAATTCTGAATGCCGTCCCCGCTGACAGCCGAGATTTTCTCGAAGTGAATCTGTCTTTCCTGGCAATAGGCGCGTAAGCGTTCGACTTTGTCGGGGTTGGCAGCATCCATCTTGGATGCTGCAATGATCCCTGGTTTTTCCCCCAGCAGTTCATCGTAGAGTGCCAATTCCCTGAATATGGTCTCGACTGAGTGAACCGGGTCGGCTTCTCCACTGTCGCTCACATCGACCAGGTGGACCAGAAGGCGAGTCCTTTCAATGTGTCTCAAAAACTGGTGTCCCAGCCCGGCCCCCTGGTGTGCACCCTCAATCAGCCCCGGAATGTCCGCTACCACAAAACTTTGATATTCCCGGTATGCGACGACGCCCAGATTCGGGGTCAGTGTGGTGAATGGATAGCCGGCAATTTTGGGTCGAGCCGCAGACATCACTGAAATTAAAGTTGATTTGCCTGCATTGGGATAGCCGATAATGCCGACATCTGCCAGGATTTTTAGTTCCAGGATCAGAATCGCTTCTTCACCGGATTCTCCACTCTCGAATTTCCTGGGGGCCTGGTTGGTGGAGGTGGCAAAGGTTGCGTTGCCGCGCCCTCCGCGACCTCCTTTGGCTATCAGCTCCGTCTGCCCATCTTCATTCAAATCAAAGAGGGACTGATCATGATCTTCGTTGTAGACCTCGGTGCCAATTGGAACGTCTACAACGAGGTCCTGACCATCTTTTCCATGCTTGTTCTGGCCCGAGCCGGGCTGCCCTTTATCCGCCTTAAAGTGTTGGCGGTATTTAAAGGGGAGCAGGGTGTTGAGATGAGTGGTGGCCCGAAAATAGAGGTTCCCTCCGTGGCCTCCGTCGCCGCCACTGGGTCCTCCCCTTGGGACGTATTTCTCCCTTCGGAAGGCCAGACAGCCGTCTCCTCCGTCCCCTGCCTTTATCTGGATTTTTGCGTGATCAACGAACATAGCCGTCTCGTGACGAGCAGACGCAACCGAAAGTGAGAAGGATGGCTCGAAGAGTTCGTTGGTTCGTTAAGTTGCGGCGATCACATGGACGAAGTGGCCCTTGCGTCCTCGAATCTGGAACTTGACCGTACCATTTGCTGTGGCGAAAAGAGTGTCATCCTTTCCACGTCCCACATTGTTTCCTGCTTTGATGGGGGTGCCACGTTGTCGTACCAGGATGGACCCTCCGGTGACGAACTGACCATCGAATCGCTTTACTCCCAGTCGTTTGGACTGACTGTCGCGGCCGTTTCTGGAACTTCCCAGTCCTTTTTTATGTGCCATGAGCTTTAGTCTTTCTTCTTAGCGCTCTTTTTGGCCACCTTGGTCGTTTTCTTTTTGGTGGCTGTTTTCTTCGAAGCCGTGCTTTTGCTCTTGGTTCCTTCAGTCGCCTTCTTCTTGGTGACTGTTTTCTTGGCGCTCACCCGTTCTTTGGTTGCCGTCTTGGAGGGTTTCTCATCTGCTGTTCCGGCGGGTTTGGCTGCTGCCTTCTTGGGCTTTTCAGCCACCGGAGAGGTCTTTTTCGGGGGCGGTTTTGAAGCTGCCCCAAGCGCGATCTTCTCGATGCGCACACTGGTGACTTGTTGTCGATGACCTCGCTTCCTTCGGTATCCCTTGCGACGCTTGAACTTGAAAACCATGACCTTGTCCTGCTTGCCGTGTTCCGTGATGGTGCCGACAACCTGTCCTGTGGCCAGCAAGGGTGTTCCCAGATGGGCAGTCTCCCCATCCCCTACCAAAAGCACTCGGTCAAAGTTCACCTGTTCACCGATCTCCCCTGGGAATCGCTCCAGGTCGACCAGATCTCCTTCGCTGACCCGATATTGTTTGCCCCCGCTCTCAATGATGGCGTACAAGGTGCGCTGCCTCCTTCAGATGAACCATTTCTGGAAAAATGGGATTATACTGAGAAATTGAAGGCCCTGTCAAAAAGCCCTGGGCCGTAAATGCAGGAATCGTTTTTCTCCTGGCGGAGTCGGAACCTTATTGAGTCAAGACTCATATTATATCTCGCCCGGTTCACTTGCTGGGGAGAGGCGTGCGGGGCAGGAGGAATGGTGATCCGTTGGCGGTGAAGTCCAAGTCTGCTTGATTTAGTATAATAAATGGGTTTAGACTGTAGCCTTTTTGCCCGGAAGCACCGGAGGTCGAGAGAGCTTGCCGAGACAAGATAAATTCGAACACATCGAAGAAAAGTATGAAGGCATCAGAGAGCTCATTAATCTGGGAAAAGAGAAGGGCTATCTTCTCTACGACGAAGTCAATGATGCCCTGCCTGACGACATAGCTTCTTCCAAGGACCTCGACGGCATTTTCTATCTCTTCGGAGATGCTGGAATTGAGGTCATTGATTCTGAACAACAACTAGAAGCCGTCAAACGGAAAATCCGCTCCAAATCTAAGGGGAGTCAGGAATCCGAGGTAGTGACCGAAACCCTCGAAAAGACCAACGATCCCGTCCGAATGTATCTGCGAGAGATGGGGACGGTTCCTCTTTTGACCCGTCAAGGCGAGGTCGAGATTGCCAAGAGAATTGAAAAAGGTCAAAAGAGTGTGCTCAAAGCGCTTTCTCGATCGCCTGTGGTGATCGGGGAGGTTGCCAAGTATGGCGACAAACTTCGAAAGAACGTCATCACTGCAAAACACTTGGTGAAGTTTTCCGAAGAAGAGTTGACTCCTGACATTCTGGCCAAGCGACGTCGAGTAATTCTGAGGCGTGTCAATAAGGTCGCCGCTCTGGATACGGAAGCGACCAAGGTAAGAAAACGACTGCGCAGAGCCAAAAAGGATGGCAAGACCTACAAGAGATTGCTGTCTCAGTTGGCCCGCTATCGAATCCCGATGGCTCGAGTCGTGCGTGACCTGGGCCTGAGCCCTGACATTCACATGAAGCTTGTCAAGGTGATCAGGAACGCGGTCGATTGCATCGTCACCCTGGAACGAGAGTCCAGAAAGCTCAAAAAGCTGCAGGAATCCCCCTTGAAGCTGGATGAAGCGAAAAAGGTGAAATTACGATTGCGTGCAATCGACAAGGAGATGAAGGAGATCGAGGACGAGGTGCTCTCTTCTCCGGCGGGACTCAAGCGGACTCTAGCGGCCATAAAGCAGGGAGAACTCGAAGCGGAGATTGCCAAAAAAGAGTTGGTAGAGGCCAATCTTCGATTGGTCGTGTCGATTGCCAAGAAGTACACCAACCGCGGGTTGCAGTTTCTGGATCTGATCCAGGAGGGGAACATCGGTTTGATGAAGGCCGTGGATAAATTTGAATACCAGCGGGGGTATAAGTTCTCCACCTATGCCACCTGGTGGATTCGCCAGGCCATCACTCGGGCGATTGCGGACCAGGCCCGAACCATTCGAATTCCAGTCCACATGATTGAGACGATCAATAAGTTGATCCGCACCTCTCGAGCGTTGGTGCAGGAGTATGGTCGAGAACCTACTTCTGAAGAGATCGCTGACAAGATGGACATCGCCGTCAGCAAGGTTCGTAAGATCCTGAAAATCGCTCAGGAACCCATCTCTCTGGAGACTCCTATCGGTGAAGAGGAGGACAGCCATCTGGGTGATTTTATCGAGGATCAAGGCGTTGTATCCCCTGCCGAGGCCGTGATAAATATCAATCTCAAGGACCAGACGGCCGCTGTTTTACAGACTTTGACACCGCGTGAAGAACAAGTCATTCGCATGCGCTTCGGCATCGGCGATGGCAGCGAGCACACTTTGGAAGAGGTCGGGCAGAGGTTTGCCGTTACCCGTGAGCGCATCCGTCAGATTGAGGCCAAAGCCCTACGGAAATTGCGGCATCCTTCACGCAGCCGGAAGTTGAAGGCCTTTCTTGAAAGCGTGGGCAAGGAAGGAATTTGAACAATAAAAGGGCGGTCCAACCGCCCTTTTTTTTTGGAACGGTAATGACAGGGAGAAGAATCGCCCAGTAGACCAGCCGACTCTATTGTTCTATTGTTCTCTTTTATCAGGTGGGCCCATAGCTCAGTTGGTTAGAGCATCTGACTCATAATCAGACGGTCGTAGGTTCGAGTCCTACTGGGCCCAAGCATGTGAAGGCTTTTGAGAAGTCAGGATGAAACAACTGTGAATACTCAACTCCAGCAACTGATCGAATGCCAGGATCTGGATTCGAAAATCAATCAACTAGAGGAGCGTACCCGCAAGATTCCTGAGTCGATTGAAGAACTCAATGAAACACTGGAGGAGAGTCGAAAAGAGCTCGAAGCAAGCGAAATGCTCCAGGGTAAGGAGAGCGCCCGAAAGCGCGAGTTGGAGTCAGAAGTCGAGGCCTTGCGAGTGGCGTTGGCGAAGTACAAAACACAGTTGATGGAGGTGAAAACCAATAAACAGTATCAGGCGATGGTTCAGGAAATTACCAACGCAGAGGCTGAGATTGGTAAGAAGGAGGATGAGGTTCTCGAGGCAATGATGGCCATCGACGAAGCGGAACAGGCCGTGGAGAAAGCGAAACAAGGGTTTCAGCAGAAAGAGAAGGAAATTCTTAAAAAGTGCAGTGCACTGGATCAGTTCGCTTCGGAAGCCCAGACGCAGGTGGATGGCCTACAGCGGGAAAAGAGTCACTTGCAGGCCCAGATTCCCGAGGGGCTGAGTCAGCAGTATGAGCAGATCGCAACGGCACGGAATGGCGTAGCCCTGGCGGAGGCGAAGGACCAGTCCTGTCAGGGGTGTCACGTCAAGTTGCGGCCCCAGTTGTTCGCCGAACTCAAAACGAATCGAGAGATCATTCGATGTGAGAACTGTAATCGCTTCCTTTACTGGGCTGGCTTGCCCGGAGAATAGTGGCGTCGTTCGTGTTAACTAATGTCCTGTTTTTCTACCAGCAAGCCTATTCGGCAGTCACCGACTTTGCCTTCTATCCGACGATCTTAAAACAGCCGATCCGGCGGACAGCTCTATACCTTGTGGTTCTGACCGCTCATGTAGCCGCACTGTTCACGCTTATAGCTGCAGGACACTACGGCCCGAAATTCCTGGATGTCATGGGTTGGGCACAGCAAAATTTTCCACCAATTGAGATCATGGACGGAAGGCTGCAGGTAACGGGGGAGCAGCCGTTGACGAGGAAATATCTGGGAGACCCTGCCATCACGTTCGTCTTTGACACCACCGGTACCTACACGGATCCCCATCAACTGGAAGAACCTGTCATTCTTCTGACCGAAGAGAAGCTTTATTTCCGTTACCTGGGCCAGACACAGACCTATTTGTGGCAGAACTGGCCATTTCAGAGGCTTGAGCAGGTGACAGAGGCAGTGAAGTGGGCCTACTTTCCGTTCGCCTATGCATCCATTTTTGTTTACGCGCTCTGTATCAAGGCGCTTTTGGCTGTTTTGCTGGTAAGCATTGGAATCTTGGCCAGTGCCCCCTATGGCACGCGATTGGACTTGCCTCAATATTTCAATATTGCACTTTACAGTTTGACTCCTGCCATGGCGATCGGTTCAGCCGTGGCCATCGCAGGGTTAGGAGTCGGTTACTTCACCTTCTTTTGTGTGAGCACGGCGGGGATTTACAGTTATCTGGCCACACGAAGTTGTGTGGCAGTGGACTAAACGGATAAGCTATTCCCCATGAGGAAATGGGCTCCTTTACTATCTGTTTTTGTCGTTTCTGGCGTTCTCTATTCATCGACTCAAGATCTAGATCAAGAGTCTCCCATCATTCGAGCCCAGGTGGATGTGGTCAACGTCTTTTGCAACGTGCGAGATCGGCGCGGTAATTACATCAAGGATCTAACCATCGAGGATTTCGAAGTTGTCGAAGATGGTGTCAAGCAGGCGATTGACTTCTTTCACAACGACACCGGCGAGGATGCCCAGCCCCTGACGGTGGTTCTCCTTATCGATACCAGTGGGAGTGTCAAGGATAAACTGGGGTTTGAACAAGAGGCTGCGGCTGAGTTTCTCAGGCAGACTCTGCGAAAGAATCGAGATATGGCCGCTGTGGTGCAATTCGACAGCGATCTCTCCTTGGTCCAGGATTTTACCTACGACTATGAGTTGCTGGAAACCGCCATCAACAGCCTCAGAGCGGGTGGGGGCACCAAGCTGTACGATGCGATATGGATTTCTGTGGATGAACTCCTCCGGAAGGAAGTGGGTCGGAAGGTGATTGTCGTCCTGTCGGATGGAGCCGATACGCAAAGTCAGGTTCGCGATGAAGAGGCCATTAGAATGGCTCAAGAAGAGGATGTCGTTATATACGGGCTTGGGGTGAGGAGCGGCCGATTTGATTCCGATTTTGGGAAGTTAGAAAAGTTTGCCAAATCCACGGGCGGGATATTTTTTAATTCGAAGGCCGACGTTGATCGACTCCGTGAGGCCTTTGGTAAAATTAATCTAGGCATCAAAAATCAATACAGTTTGGGTTATGTCTCGAATAATCCCCGGCAGGATGGCGCGTTTCGAGAAATCAAGGTCAAAGTGAAACGATCCCGTTTGAAAGTGACTCATCGTAAGGGCTATTATGCTTTAAAGGGAGGTACATGAGACAACGACGAGAAGACCTCGGCCCCGATGATGCTCTTCCTCTTCAATTGCAGATACGAGTTCTGCGAAGTCAGTTGGAGCGAATTAACTCAGATCTCTATCGGTTGGATGAGGTGAAGACTCAACTGATGGAGGAGATAGGCCACTGCGAGAATCTCCTCGTGCATACCAAGCGCATCCAGAGACTGCGAATAGTCAAGTGAAGAGACGCTGGTCGAGGACCCGCGCGTTCCATGTGTCAGGTGGGGCCCCGCATCCATCCCAACCAGCACGAATGCCTCAGATCACTGTACCCACTCGGCAGAAACACGATCCAGGACATGTTGTTGCACCCAGCGAGGATCCCACCACTCGAGCGGGTTGACCTGTACTCCTTGTAGAATCATGCTGAAGTGAAGATGGTCGCCGGCAGCCAGGCCGGTTTCCCCGGTACGACCCAGGACCTGACCTGCTGCCACCTCCTGGCTCTTGCGAACTTCCAGTCCGCTGAGATGACCGTAGAGGCTGAAGAGCCCAAGGCCGTGGTCCACCAGGACGGCATTTCCGTAGATGCCGAGATAGTCGGCAAAAACAACGATTCCGGCGTTGGCGCTCTCGACCGGACCGTGGGTCACCGAAGCCAGGTCGAATCCCAGATGAGTTTGTTGGTCCACGGGTTTCCCCTGGTAGTAGTAGGTGCGATGGTCGGCAAATAGAGACTCCACCTGAGATCGGCTGAGCTGAATGAAGGCTTCATTCCATAGAAGGTGGCCCATGGAGTGACTGCTGATTTCTTCAATCTGGTGGTGATTGATCTGCCGTAGATGGCCGTTGATCTCCAGGAAGGTCTCCAGGGGGGTTTCCTGTTCAGACACTTCACTTTGATTGGCCAGGATTTCCGGTAGTAAGGAGTCGATCAGCGAATCGGATAGCTGAATGTTGCGATTTCGAATGCGAACCGGAAATGTTTTTTTCCAGAAAGAACCTGTCCCTCGATTGCCAGCGGCGTCTTCGGCCCAGACCACCATGTTGCTGTCGGGTGCCTGATCGTGGCCCAGCGCAAAAAGGCAGATGTAGGTTGTTTGAGTTTTGTCTTGAAGGGGATAACCCTGAAAGATTTTTTCTCCCACCTGGACCCCTGAGGCCTGCGTATCCTTTGAGACTCGGTAGACAATGGCCTCCGATCCTCCCTGGCGGATGTAGTGTTGATCGGTGAGTATCTGGATTCGAGGGGGCGTCAGATCCAGAGTGAAGGACCGCCGGGCGGAGACTTCATTCGACCAGAGCCAGAGGTTGGGTTGATCTCGCAAGACGACTTCCAGAATGAAGTCTCCTTCGGGGAGGGGATCTTCGCCCAATGAGGTTCGGGGTGAGAAAGTCAGCGAGTGCTGATGGACACCCGTTTGCCAGGCCCAGGATGCTTCAAACGTTTCCGAGGACACAATCTGGCGGTTTCCGGAGGTCGACAAGGTCACTTCAACAAACTGTAACCCCCTGCCTGCATCCTCTATCTGGAGCACTATCGTGCTGTTTTCTCCCACTACCAGAGAAGACTCAGGCCAGCGAGCGGTTGGAGCCGAAGAGTCCCAGTGCCACACAGTATGGGAGAGGAAGAGCACCCCCAGAAGGGCGATTCCAAGCAATAGCTTCTTCATGGACCTGCCATGTTAACAGGCGGGTGTGAGAATACCCTCTCGGACCCCTCACTGGGCGGGGTGAAGTCCGAACATACCCCGTCCCAGTGCCCATTCAGAGCCTCGTGAACTGCAGGACGAATCTCCTCTAGTTGCCTGCTTTTACGGTGTCGGCCAGAAGCTTCCAGGGAAGTAAGATGCCGTGTCCCGGGACGATTTGTAGAGGCTTCCAGCCGGCCTGGGTGACAACCTCGTACATGGCTTTTCCTTCTTCCGGTACTCGAGCTGTATCATCCATGACTACCTGCCAGCGATCTCCCTGGACCTGAAACATGTCGCTCTCGAAAAAGAGGCGTTCTTTTGGGAGATAGATGGCCAGATATCCGTTGGCATGAGGGTTGGGAACATGCAGCAGTTCAATGCTCCGTTTCCCGTCCGTGATGGTATGGGATTCCTCCACAAGTTCGACCTGGGGTTCAAGACCAGACTCGGACAGACTATCCGGTTTCAGAGTGTGGGGTCTCGTGAGGATCTCTCGGATCACTTCCTCGTTGTTGGCATGGGTCACAATAGTGGCCCCTTCCGCTGCATAAGCGCGG
>JAZFRU010000019.1:0-3054 GCA_036445815.1 Acidobacteriota bacterium
CCAACAGTGAAAAGGTGGGAACCAAGAGCGTGGGCATTATCCTCCCCCAGGTCTCGACCGAGGATCTGACCCTCAGCTCAATCGTGCTGGCCGACCGGATCGACCTGCTGGAGGAGACGGTTCAGGCAAGTCCCTACGGACCGGCCAAGGTGTTTCCAAATGTGGCCCGTGTGTTCGAAGCCGACCAGACCCTGCTGCTGTTTTATCAACTTTCGAATTTCCAGATCGATCCCTCTTCCCGATCGGGCTTTCTGGTAAGCATGGCGGAGATCGTCTCGGACACCGACAAGATCACTGGTGAGGAGCTGAAGATTGATAATACCAATGCTGAAAATCTGGATCGCCTTCATCTGATTCACCGCTTCGATCTGACCGGGCTGAGCCCGGGAAGCTATAATTTGCGGTTGCAGGTCGAGGACCAGATTTCACAGCAGCAGGTGGAGCGTAAGATCCCGTTCCAGATTGCCGCTGCCAACTGATCTGTTTGAGGATCCATTATCCGCACGGTTCTTAGGCGAAGGACCGGATAACCAGATAGTGGAAGAAACCAGGGAGATTTCCGATGTTCCTTTCCTTGCTTTTCATGGTGCTGACCGTGCAGCCCGTCCAGACAGATATTTCCCATTGGATGGAGATCATCGAGAGCGGCAACCTGGAGCAAGCCGAGGCTGAAATTCGCCAGAACCCGGAACAAGCCACACCCTTCCTCGTTGAACTCCTCTCAAGGTTCGATTCGTCCATTCATTCCTGGCGCGACAGACCGGAGCAGCGCCGCATTCGCTACTCCGATGATCTGCTCCAGAGTGGGCTCCAGCTCACTCGAACCCTGACCGAAATGACAGGAGACAACACTCTCGAGAGGCGGTTCGCAGCCCGAAGCGATCGCGTCAGAGCCACACAACTGCTCAATGACGGCGAGTTCGATCAAGCCATGGCACTGATCGAGTCGGTACGCGGCACGGCAAGGGAATTAGAGGATCAATCCTTCTTGTTTTCCACCTACCTCTCAAGCGCCTACGCCTATCTGGGCACAGGACGACCCGAGAGAGCCCTGGTCGACTGCGAACTGGCCTTGAGCGTGGCCCGCCAGATCGGTGAAAGCGTGAAGCTCACTCTCGCCCTTTTCAACATGGGAACCGCTCATCTGCATCTCGGCAACCATGATGAATCCCTTACCTATTCTCTCCAGGCAGCTGAGGCCGCGGCTGAGATCGATAATAAAATCTGGCAGGCCAATGCCTGGTTGAACGTTGGCTATGTCCAGATCATGAAGGGAGAATACGAAACTGCCCTCCAGTCGCTTGAGCGCACCCTCTCTTTATCCCAGGAAGCAGGCGATCCTCTCGGGGAAGGCCGTGCCTATTACAATACAGGGATCGTCTATTTCAGGTTGCGGCAATGGAGCTCGGCCCGTGATTACCTGGAGCGGGCTCTCAAATTCATCCGCGAGGTCGACATTCGCCATTCTCACGATATTACTGAGTTCAATTCGATCGAGAGGGATACTCTCGAACGACTGCTCGTCAGCTATGAGCAACTCAACGTGACCGATTCCAGTTTGCTCGAACCTATCGAAGTTCGCCTGGCAGAGTTCGAGCAAATGTCCGACGAAGGCGGTGGCCACGCCCATTCTCACTAGGTTGCTTTCTTCAAATCGTTGGGGTTAACACGTCTTCGACTTTCCAGGTCTTAGGGGCCCTTTCCTCTGAATTCTCTGCTAGAATCGTCGTTGAATAAAGAAGGTAGGGGAAAACGATGAACGATATAGCTTATTCCACTCTGATACGGCACTTCATTTTGGCTCTGCTGATCCTGGTGCCCCTCACCGCACACCCCGGGGCCCAACAAACCCTGACCATCGAAGAGGCCCTGGGCCAGTCCCGGAACAACGCGGCCTATCAGGCCCAACTGGAACAAATCCAGGTGCTGGAAGCTCAGATGCAGCAGTCGAAAAAGCGACCAAACCCCAGCTTTGAGGCCGAGTATGAGACGGGGGCTTTGTCGGGCGACGGGGACGATTATCTGCTCTCCCTGCTCCTGGTCCAAACCTGGGAACGAGGCGGTAAAAGAGAACTGCGGCAGGAAATCGCACGGACTCAATTGGAACAGGCAGTCCTGGAAGCGGAAAATGCTCTGAGGGTACTCACCTCGGAAATCCGCCTCACCTTTCTGGAGTTGTTGTGGTCTCAGAAAAGAGTGTCATTGATCGAAGCCCAGCGGGAACGCATCAACGGCCTCCTCCAACTGGATCTGGTGCGCGTCGAACAGGGGGAAATTCCCACCCTGAACGCCTCTCAGATTCAAACCGAGCTGACCACACTCGATGCTCTCAAAGCACAGTTGGAAACCGAGCGTTGGAAAACTCAATACCAGTTCAATCTTCTGATTGGATCACCCGCAGACGCCGAATACACGGCAGTTGAAGGGGACATGGAGTCGATTCCACTTCCGGATGTGACCCGAGCCCTGAGTTTCGCCCTGTCCCATCGTCCCGACCTGCAAACCTTACGCGCAGCGGTTTCTCAGGCAGACTTGGAGGTGCGTCTGGAACAAGCCGCAACCAAAAAAGATTGGGATATCGGAGTGGGATACCACCGAATCGTCGGCGGCCTTGACCAGGAAGACTTTGTTCCCCAGGGCCTCATCGAATCCGCATCCTCAGTGGATAACTTGCTCCACCTGACCCTCTCCGTTCCCCTCCCCCTGTGGGATGACAACTCAGGAAATGTGGCTGCAGCCGCAGCCACCAAGCGAGTCAGGGAGAGACTGCTGGCCCAGGCCGAGTCTCTGATCACAGGCCAGGTTCTCTCGGCCTATCAGGCCCATCGTCTGAATCAACGCACACGGGAACTGTATCAGACAGAACTGATCCCCAGACTTGAGGAAAACCAACAGCGGCTGGAAGCGGCCTATCAGCTCACCGGCGAAAACCTGGAGGGGTGGATCGGAATTCAACAGGACTATCTGGCAGCCGCCCAGCAGGAACTGGAAGCCGATTTTCAAGTAAGCCAAGCCGTGATAGAATTGGAGGCAGCAGTGGGTGGCTCACTGGCT